>JACFOI010000024.1:0-10836 GCA_019454415.1 Patescibacteria group bacterium
ATCTCGATCTCTCCAAGTTACCGTCCCATCCTCAAGGGTCTGATAGTCAATGGTAAGACAGACCGGCGTTCCGATCTCATCTTGGCTGAGGTATCTCTTTCCAATGTTGCCGCGTTCGTCCCAGGCAGTCCGGACGTGCTCGGCGCAGAGCTTGAACACTTCCTTGGCTTTGCCGACGATCTCGTCTTTATTCTTGACCAGCGGGAAGACGGCCACTTTATACGGGGCTAATTCCGGCTTCAAGCGCAAGACGACTCGGTGACGCTCTTCATCTTTCCAGTAGGCATCGGTCAGGACCATCAGGAACATCCGGTTGACTCCGACTGCCGGCTCGATCACGTGTGGGATGATCTTCTCGCCAGTGAACGGATCGGTGTACTCCAGCTTTTGGCCGGAGTGGTTGATGTGCTGCTTGAGATCGTAGTCGGTCCGGTAGGCAATTCCCCATAGCTCTTTCCAGCCGAAGGAGAAGTTGTAGTCCAGATCGTAGGTATCCTTACTATAGTGGCTGCGCTCTTTGTCGGTGTGCCGGCGCCAGCGCAAGTTTTCCTCACTGACTCCTAACCGCTGTGTCACAAACTGCCACATGTAGTCACGCCACTCTTGGAAGAGCGGCTCCCACGGCGTTTTAGCTGGGTCAAAGAAGTACTCGATCTCGGCCTGTTCAAACTCAAGTGTTCGGAAGACGAATTGTCCGGTGGTAATCTCGTTGCGGAAGCTCTTTCCGATCTGCCCAACCCCAAAGGGCAGTTGAACTCTGGTCGAATCGAGGATTTGTCGGAAGTCACTAAAGATTCCTTGGGCAGTCTCTCCCCGCAGGTAGACCCTTGCCTTCTCGCCGGCAACTGACCCGATCGCTGTCTCGAACAAGAGATTGAACTTGCGAGGCTCGGTCAGGGGATTGCCGTCAGGACTCAACAGGCGATGTTCGGCCATGAAGGCGCTCATCTCATCCATGGTCATGTCTTCAACTGCACCGACGTTGACCTCTGGATGCTTTTCCAGCCACGCCTCAATCAAATGATCCGCTCGATACCGTTTCTTGGTCACTGTATCCTCTACTAGAGGATCACTAAACGACGCCACGTGTCCAGAAGCCACCCAAGTCTCAGGGTGAAGCATAATCTGGGAGTCGAGACCGACCATATCAGTGCGCTTGTGGATCATCTCAGTCCACCACAAGTTACGGATCGAGCGAAGAAGCTCGACCCCCATTGGGCCGTAGTCATAGGAGTTGGCAAGACCGCCATAGATCTCTGAGGTCGGGAAGACAAAGCCGCGCCGTTTAGATAAAGCTACAATTTCTTCGAGTGTGGGTTTAGACATGAAACCCTTTCTGGAGTGGGACGATATTCAAGCTCATTTGTTTGTGTGAGCCAGAGAACAAAAAACGTCCCGTTCTCCTACATATAAATATAGAAGAAAGGGACGCTTCTGCAATCAGAATCGTGGTTCCACCCTTTTTGGTCAAGATGATGATCCAGGTCTCGACCCACTTTGACGCCCTGTCTGTTGCTCCCGCGGTGCCAGCGCGATCATGACTTCAGACAAAACTATTGTAATTACTACAACTGTAGTGATTTTAACACAGCTGGATCAGCAGGGGTACTGCCAGAGTCTCTATCTTTCACAACTCTCCTACTGCCCCAACACCCGAAGCACTCTTCCGAGCAGTGACTCATCAGGTAGTCGGCGAGTGACAATCTCACCGGTTTGATCATTGAGTTCATAGGCGCGTTTCATCTTCCTCGGGATCACTCCCAAGACTGGTCGTTCCTCCGTAATCTCGGTGTAGTAAATGACGCTCCCGTCATCTTTAGTCCTGAGGGTCAAGTTGGCCTTGGCCTCATCGTACTGTTCGGGGAAGACGGCACCTTGGACGGTCAGCTCCTGAAACGCTTGATCTGGTAAACGGTTGAGTGGTCGCTCATCGCCGTCGCCAACGCTAATAGAGATGGTATTCGTTGCCGGATTGACGATCAGCTCGGTTCCTGGCTCCACCAGTCCACGCATATCTTGTGAGTAGATCTCCAGTTGGTCTCGATTAGCATCGATCGGCGAGTTTTGAATGATGACTGGCGCAGTAGGGCGAGGAGTTGTGCCAGGCGCTGGCGTGGATTGCGGCCGCCTGGTGCCAGTAGGAAGCAGCTGCAGCTTTACGTAGCGATCCTCAAACTCCTGTGTGGTGCTGCCACTGGCGTTTTTGCTCTCGACGATCTCCATCTTGCCTTTGTCGTCCTCGATCTTCATTCTGATCTTTTTGTCAGTGACAGGGATCTTCGGCTCATTCTGTCGGACAGTCGAGTTCATGATCGTCGGAACGGCTTTGACAGTATCGAGCTTGCCTTGCTGACGAGCTTCCTCTGCTCGGCGTTGTTCCTCGGTCAAGGTCGCATTATCGGTTTCCCCGAGTACCTCACCCTGAGTAATCCGGAGTACCTGATTAGACTCCAGCACTGCCTGGAAAGCCAGCACAGGGAAAGCCTTGCCTAAAAAGCCCAATAGACCGAGAACCATAACCCCAACTGACAGCCACCTTTTTTTCATACCATTCATCGTACTGTTTTATGAGAAAAAAGGCAAAAGAGCACCGCCGCAAGTGATTTGAGTGCTTTTGATATAATTATCGGCCGTGCTCGACAGCCACACTCAGAAACTCCATCATGCCGGATAAAGAACGCAGAACACAACAGCCCAGTCCTCCGCAAAACGGCGAGCCTCCCTTGAGTGGAGAAGAAGTTCGCCGACTATTGATTGATGTGGCCAAGATTCACCCGCCTATCGAAAAGGCGATGCGGAAGATCTTTCATCTGACCACCGATTACCAGATCTTGAATGAAGAGATCAACCGGCCGGCCGTGGCGGAGTTTGTCCGCGACAATCCAGACGTGGCAACGATTGCCAGACTCGGTTTTTACTCTCGGATTCTGCTGGCTCGTCAGGATCTCAAAACACAGGCTGATGCTTTCTTAAGTGAATCTCGCTATCACTACAGTACTCCAGCCGTGGTCAAGCGTTACCGGAGAGATGAAGATCTGGCGAACTACATTCGCCGCTATCGCTCTCTTCCCGGGACGATCAAAGTCGTCTGCGAGAACCTGGATTCGCAAGTTGCTGGCTGGATGAGTCGCCAGGTACCGGCAGCGGAACTCTACTCGGAAAATCGTTTTGTCGAAGCCGCACCGACTCAACAGGTCGGCGATATGTTGCTGAACTTTGCCATCGCACGGGAAAAGAAAGGCAGGCCCCAACTCAACTCTATTGAGTACGCTGACTTGGTGGAGCTTTTTGTGCCTGTAGTCACTCAGGAACGACGACAAACAGGTCAGATCACCATCACCGAAACTGCCGTCAAAGAGTTACTGTCACGTATCTTCTTTGACCTGGTTCTTGCCTATGAGCTGAAGCTGACGCCTCAGCAGATCAAAGCGATCCCGCCGTTCCTGCAAGCTGCTGTCAAACAAGGTATCCCACTCTATAACTTGTTCTACGACTTCATCCGTGAGCTGCCGGTGGCACTCAGTCACGCCGACCACCCAGGACACATTCCCACCCTTGGCCTAGTTGACGTTCTCAATACTTTTGACGTGGAGACCCGCACAAGAGATCATGAGCTCGGCAGCCAAATGTTTAACTATCACTTGGCAGCTGGCATGATGGAGTTTGACTTTAACGGGATGGCCAACTTTCAGGAGTTCGTCTACTTCTTAGAGGGACTGGTCAACCGTCATGATCAAAACGAACAGCGATATCAGCAGCTATTGGACTATTTTTTGAAGGCGTCCCGTTTCTTTGCCTATAAAGCAGTCTGCAGTGCCGAAGATCTTCACCTCCAACTTTTTGATCCGCAACGGACTTCCCCGCGCTTTTTTGAGGTAGGAACTCGTATCGAGAGCATCTTGGAACACGGGAACTACAGTAATCTGTCACTGTTGATTAACAGTGAGCTTTACCCCATCGAGAACACGGCACTACGGGGAGATGGGTATACGTCCTTCTTCTATATTGAGCGAGTTGCTCCAGGCGAGTACGAGATATCAATGGAGCTACTTACTGAAAACAAACCGGAAGTTCCTCAGAACGAGCAGATTCCAGTGGAGCTGACCAAGTTTCGTTGCCAAATTAAGGTCAAAGATAACCAGCTCACAATCTTCTTGCCAGTGGTACAGAAAGAGCGAATGCACCCTGAAGTTGAGTTAATGATTACCCAACATCTCAGGCACATGCTCTCTTTGGTTGATCCAGCTAATATCCAGTTTGCGGAGGATGAGACAAACAGCACGACGCAGACAGGCTATGCACCCGGGAAGAAAAATGGTGACCGGCAAGACCGAATGAAGACATATCAGCAAGAAAAGGCAGCCAACGGGGAGGGAAGAAATGGTGATCCACATAAGAAGAAAGGGATGAAGTTGACTATTGCTCACTCTCCAGAGACGCAGATCGTTGCAGCTCCCGAAACTGAGGTCAACGTCTTCCTGCCGCAGAAGCTGTTTTTCTCCTATGAACTCTGGGAAGCGATTAAAAACCAGGGGCCGAAAGGCAAGTATGCACGGATTTACCGTGATATTAAACATTTTGTCGGTGAGTACAACCGCGCAACCAAAGATAAACCAGGCAGAGGTACACGCTTAACAGAAGTGAGAGGCGGACGCGGCGAGGCCGTCTGGCGTTTCAAGCCCAATAAGCAAATTCGTTGTATCGTGGTAGAGGTGGGTGACGGAAGTGGGATGGTCATTGACGTGGATGACCGGCCAAGCGCCTATGACGATGCTACTGAGATGCGAAGTATGGTAGACGCGGCCCTCGGGCGGTACGAAGAGAGACAGCGCCAAAAAGATAAACCAAATGGTGGGAATGGTTCCGGCAAGTAAAGCCAAAGCCCTATTGATTGAGTTACCGCTCTGAATAGGGTAAAATCACTCTACTTGAATATCTTCCGTGACGACCTTGACTGACACCAAGGCAGGAAGATCGGCGCAGCGACCGAATCGCGAGAAATAAGTACAGATCAGGTTGGCACCTTTTCTCACCTTGAGAAAGCCTGTTCGCTCATGAAGCATCGTGAGTGGACAGGCTTTTTTGTTTGCCAGAAAACGACTAGTTATAAAGGAGCGTTATGTCAGCAATGACTCGCACCCCAATCGGGGAAACAGCCAAGGCTGTCGGCCAGACAGTCACTCTCAGCGGATGGGTTCAAACCAAACGCGACCACGGCAAGATTACGTTTATTGATTTGCGCGATAGAACCGGGGTGATCCAGTGCGTCGGCTACCAAAAGATGGGTGAGCTGACCACCGAGTCTGTCGTGGAGCTGACTGGTGTCGTCAAACAGCGGCCGGACAAGATGGTCAACCCCAACAGCCCACTAGGAATGGTCGAGTTTGACGTTCAGGAGTACACGGTCCTCAATCCAGCGAAAGAGCTACCGATTCAAGTCGAAGGCGACGGCCTGGATATCAATGAAGAAGTCAGGCTGAAGTACCGCTATCTTGACCTGCGTCGTGACCGGATGCGCAAGATCGTCAAGTTAAGATCGGACTACTTCAAGGCACTCCGTGACGCTCTCTACCAGGAGGAGTTCACCGAGGTCGAGACGCCGATGCTGACAAAGTCAACAAAGGAAGGCGCTCGTGACTTTGTGGTGCCGTCCCGACTCCAACCTGGCAAGTTCTACGCTTTGCCTCAAAGCCCACAGCAGTACAAACAGCTGTTGATGACGGCCGGTGTCGAGCGCTACTTCCAGTTTGCCCGCTGTATTCGTGACGAGGACTTGCGGGCTGATCGCGGCTTTGAGTTTACCCAACTGGACTTGGAGATGAGCTTCGTTAAACGGGAAGACGTGATGGCCGCTGTTGAGAAAGTTGTCAAACAGGGTGTCAAGGCTGTGGGTGGCAAACTCAAGGACGAATCCTTTCCGGTTTTTGACTACAAAGAGGCAATGGAGAAGTTTGGCGCCGACAAGTTTGACCTACGGACTGAAGAGGAGAAGCAAGCAGGCGTCTTGGCATTTGCCTGGGTGATCAACTTCCCGTTCTTCAAGAAAGTTGACACTAGTGACGCGGCTGAAGTCCAGGATGGCAAGAGTGGCTGGACCTTCACTCACAATCCGTTCAGCTCACCGATCCCCGAACACGAGGAGTGGCTCCTCAAAGGCGAACACATCGGTGAGATCCTGACCACGCAATATGACTTGGTCTGTAACGGCTATGAAGCAGGTGGCGGCAGCATCCGAGCCCACCGGCCGGAAGTGCTCCGTGCAACCTTTGAAGTGATGGGCTACTCCGAGGCTGAGATACAGGATGGGGTGGGCCATATGCTCGAGGCGTTTGAAGTTGGAACGCCGCCTCATGGTGGGATTGCCCTAGGACTTGACCGGCACGTGATGATGCTAGCTGGCGAGAGCTCACTGCGCGAAGTGATCGCCTTTCCGATGACCTCTTCAGGTAAAACCGCGGTCATGGATGCCCCGGCCTCAATCACTGATGAACAGCTCAAAGAGCTCCATCTCCGACTCGACGGTAGCCGGAAGTCACCACATGACTATATCTTGGAACAGCTCCAGATTGCCGGAGCATCTTACGAGTACATCAAGCACGTCCCTGTCTGGACCAGTGAAGAAGCAGAGCAGGCACGCAAAGGCAAACTTGAAGAAGGCGCTAAGGCGCTCGTCCTGCACGCCGACCGTGAGTTTATCTTGTTCGTCTTGCCGGGCAACTTGCGAGCTGACTTGGATAAACTGAGAGAGAAGCTCGGTGCCAAGAAACTAGCCATGGCTTCCCGTGAGTCAGTACTGGAAAAGACGGGCCTGGAAGTCGGTGCAATTCCGCCGTTTGGCTCTGCTATTGGCCTAAAGACCTACTTGGATAGTCGACTGGGTCAGAACGAACAGATCGCCTTCAACGTCGGGAAACACGACCGTTCGGTGCTGATGAAGTATGAAGACTACATCAGGATCGAGAAGCCAGTCGTGCTGGATATGGCATCCTGATAGCCTTTCAATTACTATTAAGATGTGAAGCCTGCACTTCTAGTTAGCTTAGTGATTTTAGCCGTCGGCCTGGGAGGGTTGTGGTTGGTGATACATCAAGACCTCAGCCAAAAGCAGGCTCAACTCCAGACAATCTCTGCCAAACTTGCCCAGCTGCCTACCGAGGTGGAGGTCCCAGTTTTTACTGGTACAGCTCGAGATATTCAACAGCTGGCAACGATCAGTGCCACCGCAGCACTGGTGATCGATAAAGAGACAGGTGCACAGCTCTATGCCAATAACTCCGCTGAGCCTCGGTATCCCGCTTCAACAGTCAAGATGATGACGGCCATTGTAGCTCGGCAGATCTATCCTCTGGATCGGCTGCTGACGGTGCGTGAAGAAGCTTTTGCTGACGGTTCTACAATTGGTTTTCAGATTGGAGAGCAGCTCACAGTCCGAGATCTATTGGCTATCTTGCTGATTCACTCTGGTAATGATGCCGCGTTTGTCTTGGCTAACAATGCGCCCGGCGGTTATAACCACTTTGTTGAGCTGATGAACTTGCAAGCCAAAGAGTTAGGCTTAACTTCTACCCAATTTGTAAACTCATCCGGCTTGGATGACCCTGAGCAACAGACCTCAGCTGAAGACCTGGCCAAGATCGGTGCCAGGCTCCTGGAAGATCCACTGTTGGCACAGTTCGTCCGTACCAAGTACCTGACTGTGAGTGATGCCAGTGGCAGGATCTCCCATCCCTTGGTTAATCGTGATGAGCTACTCGGCGTAGTTCCTGGGGTGATTGGAATCAAAACTGGCACCACCGAGGCAGCTGGGGAGAACTTGGTGACTGCCGTTCAAGCTGGCAATCGGCAAACAATCCTAGTCTTGCTGGGTAGCTCTCAACGTTATCCTGAGATGACTCAGCTGATGAGGTGGGTGAACTCTCATTATTCATGGAAAACGGTCAGACCACCGGCAGAGTAGCTGTTCAGTCCTTGCTGGCTGCTCGCGCGGAGGAGCCTCTTTTTTGTTACACTAAACAGGCATGGCAGATGAAGGCATGAATCTGACACGAGCAGCGTATCTTGGTCGGCAAACGATTAAGTTTGGATCGATCTTGTTGGTGGCGCTGATCATCGGCCGTTTCTTATTCACTGCGGGCTATGCTTTCTATAAGTCGGTGTTTCCTGATCCACCGCCACCTCCGACTGTTGGGTTTGGTGTTCTGCCGCCGCTCCGTTTTCCCGAACAGACATCAGCCGACAAACCCTCAGCGTATGAGCTAGAGATCCCCACTAGTCGCCTGCCGAACTTCGGCGACCGAGCCAAAGTCTTTTTGATGAACCGCACCAGCTTGAGTCTGTTGGCAGATCAGCGAGCCAAGCAGATCGCGGCCAACTACGGCTTTGTCTTCCAACCCACCATCTTGAGTACCACTCTCTATCGATGGACCAAGACCCAGCCAATTCAAGCTACCCTTGAGATGAACATTCAGAACTTTTCGTTTGACCTACAGACCGACTACCTGTCTCGGGCAGAGTTACTTTCTAACGTCAACCTTCCCAACGAGAGTGCCGCTGTCTCGATTTTGAAAGCATTCGTCAAGGCTGGCCAAAACTTACCAGAAGATATTGCAACCGCCTCAGGAACCGTTTCTTACTACAAGTCACTCGGTGGCCAGCTGGAGCCGGCAGTTTCGCTCTCCGACGCAGACTTCTTGCGAGTCGACGTCAACCGTTATCCGATTGACGGTACGCGGGCCTTCTTTACACCTAACGGAGACGAGGGAGCACTGAACGGCATCCTGACCGGTGCCTTGGGCGGCCAAGATCAAATTGTTGAGCTTCACTATCACTACCAGGAGATCGACTATACCCAGCGACACACCTATCCACTTCGCTCGGTGACTTCTGCCTGGCAGCTCGTTCAGGCTGGCGAAGCCTATGTGGCTCAGAAGGGCATCGAGGATACCGCCATCATTCGGAATATTATCCTTGGCTACTATGATGATCCGGAAGAACAAGAGTATATGCAGCCGATCTATATCTTTGAGGGCGACGGTGGCTTCATGGCCTATGTGCCAGCAGTTGATCCGCTGTATATTCAGCAGCCTGGAACGACCGAGAGCGGCACTGGGTTCTAGTTCCAGATCGAGTATAATCACCTCATGACTGAAACCTCTCCTATTCGTACTCGTATTGCGCCCAGTCCTACTGGGATTGCCCACGTGGGAACTGCCTGGATGTCCATGTTTGACTTGGCGTTAGCCCGTCAGACTGGCGGCCAGTTTGTGGTTCGGATCGAAGATACTGACAGGACTCGCTTTGTCGAAGGTGCCGAGGAAAAGATCTATGAGGCCTTTAAGTGGTTAGGGATCGACTATGACGAAGGTGGAGAAAAAGGTGGACCGTACGGCCCCTATAAACAGTCTGAACGCCTCAATATCTACCGTGAGTACATTGACCAACTGCTGGCTAGCGGTCATGCCTATCACTGTTTCTGTACGTCTGAGCGACTCACCCAGATGCGAGAGGACCAGCGCAAAGCAGGTGAACTGCCCCGCTATGATCGTCTGTGCCGGAATCTTTCTGAAGCAGAGGTCAATGAAAAGTTGAACGCCGGAACTCCATATGTCGTCCGCCAAAAGATGCCGGACGAGGGGACTGTCAGCTGGGAAGACGCCATTCGTGGACACGTCGAGTTTGACGTCCGGAATGTGGACGACGGCGTCCTCCTCAAATCCGATGGCTTCCCGACCTATCACTTTGCAGTAGTCGTAGATGATCACTTGATGAAGATTAGCCACGTCTTGAGAGGGGAGGAGTGGATCAGCAGTACGCCGAAACATCTCCTGCTCTACCAAGCCTTTGGCTGGCAGCCTCCAGTATTTGCCCACATGCCGTTGATTCGCAACGCCGACAAAAGCAAACTGTCCAAACGCAAGAACGACGTCTCAATCCTCAGTTATCGAGAGAAAGGCTACTTACCTGAAGCGCTGTTGAACTTTATTGCTCTGTTGGGTTGGTCACATCCAAGTGGTGAGGAGTTCTTTTCATTTGAGGAGTTTTTGAAAGTGATGGCGCTGGACCGGATCCAGAAAACCGGCCCGATCTTTGATACCAAGAAGCTGGACTGGATGAACGGCATGTACATCCGCAAGCTCCCGGTCGAAGAACTGATTCAACGCCTCCAGCCCTACTTACCATCGGACTTTCCGCAGGACCGAATGCAACAGCTATTGCCCCTGGTGCTTGAGCGTTTAGTCACCTTGAAGGACATCGAAGAGCTGACCAGTTTCTTCTATCGACCGATCGAGGTCGACGCGCAGCTACTCAGCCGCAAGTCTACTCCGGAAGTGGTCACTCAACAGCTCGGAGAAGTGATCAATGCAGTTTCACCGCTAGAGGACTGGACCCATCAGCGACTTGAAGGTGTTCTACGGCAGCTTCAGGAACAACACGACTATAAGAAAAGCCAGTTCTTTATGATGATCCGTATTGCGGTGACTGGCCGGGAGTTCACCCCACCGCTGTTTGAAACACTGGCCGTTCTTGGCAAGCAGCTGACGCTTGAACGACTGGCTGCTGCAAAGGATCTCCTCAGCACCCCAAAAACTGTGTAGGATAAAGAGAGCAAAATAAAAGACTCCCATAGGGGAGTAGGTAGTTGTTTTTGCCTGCCATGACGACTTCAGCACCACCCACCGATCAACTGCATGAGATGTATGTCGAGTTAACTCGTGAAGAACACGCTGCAGTGATGGAGAAGATGGTTGAGATGACCCAGCAACCCGCGGGTCACTTACCCAAGCAAGACGAGATGTATCTGGAGCAACAGCTGACTGACCTGTTTGGTTTTGAGGT
>JACFOI010000024.1:10936-14287 GCA_019454415.1 Patescibacteria group bacterium
CAATTTGGAGGCTCGCCAGAAACGATATTAGATGGTAAAGTCTGGTCACCGCAAGCTCGGGGTCACGTCTTGATGTTCTTCATTAATGATCCGATGAATCAAGTCCAGCTTGGCCCGCTTGATCTACGCTATGATCCTCGTTAATTTGTTTGTCCAGTCGCGCTACCCTGTGAATCGGAAGCAGATTCGCCAACGGGCGATGACTGTTTTAGCCGAGAACGGCATTCAAGATGCCCAGGTTGATATCTCGGTGGTGGGAACGCGTAAGATTAAAGTCCTCAACGAATCCCAGTTAAAGCACGAGGGTACCACTGACGTGCTTTCTTTCCCACAGCATGAGAAGCACGAGCTGCACGACTTTCCGATGCCGGAAGGCATGCCACCACACTTGGGTGATATCGTCATCAGCTTTCCAGCAGCCGTTGAAAACGCACGTAGATTTGGTAAAAAAGTAGATGATCAGATTTGTTTCTTTGTCGAGCATGGATTGATGCACTTATTGGGCTATCATCACGCAGAGTAAACAGGTAGACTGCACCTATGTCTTGGTATCGTCAGTATCGACCGACGACTATCTCAGGTTTGCATCTTCAGTCAGTTCGAGAACAACTCGAAAAGTTACGGACGGCGAAGACGTTTCCCCATGCCTTACTGTTAACTGGACCTCGTGGCGCGGGCAAGACTTCCACTGCCCGGATTATCGCTGCCATGCTCAACGATCCAGCCAATGCCAAAGGCACACCGCTCAAGGATGTGAATTCCCAAGATGAGCTTGTCCAGCGCATCATTCAGGGCAACTCGCTAGCGGTCAATGAAATGGACGCTGCCAGTCATCGCGGCATTGATGATGTCCGGGCATTAAAGGAGCAAGCGTATCTACCACCCCAAGAAGGTAACACCCTGGTGTTCATTCTGGATGAAGTTCACATGTTGACGACCGAGGCCTTTAATGCGCTGTTGAAGCTGCTGGAGGAGCCGCCGTCTCACGTCGTCTTTATCCTGGCGACCACTGAAGAACACAAGGTACCGGCGACAATCGTTTCGCGTTCCACCCTTATCCGTTTTCCCAAAGCGACCCATCAGGAGCTTCGGGCTGCACTGGAACCGATCATCAAAGATCAGAAGCTGAAGATCGATGAGGCAGCACTTACTGCGATTGTCGAGTCCGTAGATGGTAGCTTTCGGGATGCCGTTAAACTCCTGGAAATGGTCGCGGCCGGGGTAGACCAAATTACTGCAGAACACGTCCAGAACTATCTACGTACTACACCAAGTGAGACCGTCTTTCAATTAGTCGACGCCATTATTGGCAAAGACGAACAACAAGTAGTCAGTATTTTTAATAGCCTGCGTCTCCAAAACGCTGATCAGAGGCAGTTCCTGTCAACCTTGCTCCATCTGTTGCATCAAGATTTGATCCTAGCAATTACCGAGCCCAAGCAGGCAAAATATACCAAGCGCATAAGTCAGTTCCTGCTGGCTCAGTTTTCTTTGCCGGAAGTTTCTATTTCAGGACCGATACCATTTTTAAATCTCGAACTCAAGTCGCTTGAGCTGGTTTTTCGTGCACAGGAGAAAAGAGATGGTGGAGCCACAGCCATAAGTCCTTCTTCCAGAAGTGCTTCTGCTGTTTCGGGTTCAAGAAATGTAGCAGCTGCCCCTCAGATGAGTAGTAGCTTGTCTCACGTAGCTGACCGAGTCCCTTCTCATCAGACTGTTGAACCAGTGCAGGCCGACCAATCCAGCCTCCATCGTGCAGGAGATCCGGCGCTCTCGATGTTACTGATTGAGAAATGGCAGGAGTTTGTGGCTGCAGTGGAGCAACGGAACTCTTCACTGGCTGCCCTCCTGCGTTCAGCCAAGGCTTCCCTGACTGCCAACGGCAACGTTTGTGTGGAAGTGTTTTATCAGTTCCATAGAGATCAGTTGAAACAGCCCAAATTCCGCTCGATCTTAGATCAAGCCTGCGAGTCGCTCATCGGTCAGCCGACAGCCTTTGAGTTCCAGCTCGCCCAGAGTGGCAAAGTGGCGGAGTCACTCTCTACGGTCACCGTTCCTTCTGGTGAAGCCGATCAGTTGATCCAACTCGCACAAGAAGTTTTCTTATAGTAGAATCGAGAAGCTAGAAGCAAAAAAACACGAGGAGAGCTATGGCAAATCCATTTAAGGCACTTGGTGATCTCAACCAACTCCGCAAGCAGGCAAAGCAGATGCAAGACGAGTTGGCAGCCGAAGAGATCAGGATCGAAGAGGGTGATATCTTAGTTGTCATTTCCGGTGATCAAAAAATCAAGCAACTCTCAGTTCAGGGAATCAGTAGCCCCGAAGTAATCGATATTTTGAATCGAGCAATTAAAAAATCCCAGGAGTTAGCTGCTAAGAAGCTTCAGGCTATGACCGGTGGTCTTGGCGGTATGCTTGGTGGCGGACAGGGCTAATGACTGAGCTGGTATTGGCGACCAATAATGCCAATAAGCTGCGTGAGATTCAAGCCCAACTCGCGCTCCCTTCTGTTCGAGTGCTCTCTCCGCGAGAGGCCGGTGTTCCGGCTAATTTTGACGTTGAAGAGACGGGCGAGACCTTTACTGAGAATGCACTCTTGAAGGCAAAAGCATTTGCCGCGATTGCCCACGCGCCAGTCGTCGCAGACGACTCAGGACTGATGGTCCATGCGCTCAATGGTGAGCCAGGTGTCCACTCGAAACGTTGGATTCCTGGTTCAGATCATGATCGCAACATGCACCTGCTCGAGAAACTTAAAGATCAGTCAGATCGAGAGGCTGAGTTTATCACTGTCTTGGCCCTTTACTTACCAGACACTGACACAGCTCACTTTTTTGAAGGAAGAGTATCGGGTAAGATTGGAGCAGAAGAACGAGGCAATGCTGGTTTCGGCTACGACCCACTGTTTATCCCCGACGGATATACTCAGACCTTTGCAGAACTTGGTGAAGAAGTAAAAAATACGCTCAGCCATCGTGCTCGAGCAGTTCAAAAATTAAAAGTCTTTTTAGAAGCCTGGCAGGAAGGAAGTGATGCCGACGTATCAACCATCTCAAGAAGTTATTAAAAAGTACGCAGAAGTGCTGGTTAACTTTGCACTCAACTCAGGTCAAGGAATCAAGATCGGTGAAGTTGTTCAGTGTGCCGTTCCTGACGTGGCTAAGCCTTTGGCGTTGGCACTCCAGAATGCAGTCTTGAAAGCAGGCGGTCATCCCATCATTCGCCTTATTCCGACCGGCTTTGAACGAGACTTCTACGACCTAGCTAATGAAGAGCAGTTGACGTTCTTTCCGGAAGAGTACTACCGTGCCCGTGTCAAGATGATTGATCATCAAGTGGGTATTTTGG
>JACFOI010000025.1 GCA_019454415.1 Patescibacteria group bacterium
CGAGTCATACCAGGACCAATCAGAATACAGTCCGCCTCTCCGATATAGCTTTCTACTTCTTCACGGCGGATGACGATCCCGTTCCAGAAGTTTCCTTTTGCTTCTTTGACCAGCTCATTGTTGTCTGGTACTGAAGAGTAAAACACCATGTCCACAAAGCACGACGCCACATCGAGGCTCCACCGTGAGGCTGCATGAAACAGCTCAGAGCCTCCAATAATCAAGAGCTTTCCGTTCTGCCCTTTGTGAGAGTCGGGCTGAGGCAGATGGAGTTGTCGAATAACCTGAGTGAGTTGTGGCGAAAGAGTCGTCATATGTTGATCGTGCCTTAGAGCTGTAGGACTTGCAAGCCGGGAATTTTTTGTTTGAGGCCTTTAATCACGTCGGGTTCAACCGTGGTAATTATGGACTGACCGGTATGAAGTAGTCTTTCTACCTGATCTCGGTGTTCATCATCAAGCTCAGACAGAATATCATCCAGTAACAACAGCGGGCGTTGACCCACTACACGCTCTACATAGAACAACTCATTTAGTTTCAGCCAGAGAACTGCCAATCGCTGCTGTCCGCGCGACCCGTACTGCGCCACGTTGAGCCAGTCCGTTCCGGAAGGCGCTAAGAAGTGCACCATGAAGTCATCCTTGTGGGGACCGATCAAAGTATGACCAGCCGCCACCTCTTTGTCCGCATACTGCACAAAACGTTCTTCACTAACGATTGATGGCTCGTACTCCACCGTAAACTGCAGCGGAAACTCTGAGGCAGTGAACTCCTGAAAAAACTGCCGCCGTCGCTCCTGCAGAACGCTGCCGTGTTTGAGGAGCAACTGTGTCCAGTAGTTCAAGACTGTTCTCGGCATCTGTCCATCGCGAACTTGGTCGATGAGTTTGTTGCGGCGCTTCAGTGCATTTTCATACGTGGTCAGTGAAACTCCGTACTCGGGATGGACGACACTCAGGATCGTGTCGACAAACTGCCGCCGCCGGCTGGGTGAGCCCTCTACCAGTCTCATATCTTCTGGTCGAAAGACGACAGTGGTGAAGTGGCCCAAAAAATCTTTCTTTCGCTTCCGCGCTGCATTGACGAAGTAGTGTTTGCGCTGGACGGCTTTGCCTTGGAGGACACCTCGGGTCAGCACCACTTCAAGCTCGTCTCCTGCCTTGTCATCACTGAGCTTGGTTTTGACCCGAGCCAACTCTTGCCCAAAGGCAATCATCTCCTCATCTTTTTCGACCCGGAAGCTCTCCCCTGTGGAGAGCAACGCGAACGCCTCAACGATGGAGGTTTTCCCAACCGCATTATTACCCACAATCGCAGTGACCTGAGGGGAGTCAACCGCTGGGAAGGTGAGCGTTAACTGTTTGTGACAACGGAAATGCTGGAGAATAAGACCTTGGACTGCCATACAGTACGTGAGTGTAGCCTAACATATGGCAGTTACTTCTGTTCGATGTTGAAGAAGGCAAATCCGGACTGAGGAATACCCAGGTATCCAGGAGCCCGGATGTTAAAGGCCGTTTTAAACTCGGCACCAGTCAGCGTGATCTCTCCTTTATCCGTCTGGAAAACGACTTGATTGGTGCTGCCGTTCCCTTGTACCACTCTGACACTGGTTACTTTGGATGGTCCGTCGGACTTGGCCCGGAGCTCTTCCCGGGAGTATGGATTGCCCCCCCAGCAGGAGGTCGTTGTCGGGGTCACCCGATCATCCCGGTAGCGGGCAGCGTTGATAATGTCTGCCAACTCTTCACCAGTCAGCCACGGATTAGATCGGCCACACTTGTCAGAGGAGGGGCTATATCCTTTGGTATACCAGGCTTTATACAACCAGGGAGAGCCACCGATCTTGTCATACGACTTGTCGATAAAGTTGCCTCCACCCGAGCCGTCCGTGGTATCCCAACCCACCGGGGTAGCATATCCTCCGTGAGTGGAAGCGTAGTAGGTGACCACGTCTTCCAAGACCATACCTTTGGTATCGTTGACTGCCTTTTTCCATGCTTCCGGAGCATTGTCAGACTTTGACTTACTGAACACCTGACATGCTTCCGTGGTACAGATCTCCCTGCCTTCTTGTTTATAGCGATAGGCATATGTCCGAGCGGCTACCGCCTGGGCCTTCAGTGCTTCCGCATCCCAGCTTGCCGGCATCTCAGCGATTCCATACAGATACGTCGTCTCAAAGTCTATGGAGCCTTGACCAGCAACTTTAATTGAGCCTCCGGTATCTTTCGAAACCGGCTCTTTACCGTAATAGGCCTTTAAGATCTGCTTGAAATCCTGTCCTGATCTGGCTCTGCCCCGTGCACCATACTGACTCATACCCTTGCGATGGGTATGTGCGCCGAACGAGAACACTGCAAAACTGCCGGAAGGAGCCGACTCACGGAAACCTTTAATCGAGGCGTTGTAGTCATCTGCGAGCTCGCTGTCACCAATCGAGGCAGTGAAACCTCCGGAACGAGCATTTAAGATCTCCTGCTGCCGCGCACTCAAGGCAGCGATCTGATTGGAAAGTTGTGCCTGATAGGCCTTAGCGCCTTGAATCTCTTTCCGGAAAAAGTCTGCTTGTCCGTCCAGATCCTTTTGGAGTGACGCTAAACGACGTTGGTCATCTTCGAGCTTTTTCTTTTGCTGCTCAAGGTCTTTGATCTCATTCCCAAACTCCCGAATCAAACGATTGTCTTGCTCCTGAATTGACTGGCGATAGGTCAAGTCCCGAGTCAGCAGCGAAGCGTCAGTGTTGTTGAGGAAAATTAAGAGAGGTGACTGCCAAGCCTGGCGTTTATAGCTGGTCGCAACACGCTGGGTAAAGATCTTGTATTGGACAGCCAGCCGGTCTTCCCGCTCTTTGATTGTGACAGCCAGGTCGCTGGCATTTTTCTTGGCCGTCGCGATATCTGCTTGGGCCTTCTTGATCCGTCGGTCCAGCTCTTCCACTTGCTTCTCCAGTGGCGTAGTTGCAGCCGCCGAGAGTTCGAGCAAGTGCTGTAGCTCGTTTTTTTGGCGCTCGAGGTCTTCAATCGGGTCAATTGCCTGAAGGTGACTTGTGGCCAGGAAACCAGCCCCGCCAATCAGCAGTATCGCGCACAAGATACCGGAGAGGAGCTTGGCAAAGTTCGGTCGATGGCGTGGATAGATCAGTACCTTTTTGGGCAGCACAACCATGGGTCGAGACTACCGACTTCTCAAGAAAAAGTAAAGTGGAGATAGAACTTTGTCGTCCATGCTTCCTCCCTCTTTCCTCTAGAGAACCAATGATATAATTTCACCAGTTTCGATATACCTAATACATAATGAAGAAGTTATTTGCCGCTCTCCTCACTAGCGTCTTTTTGTTTTTTGCGGCTGCACAGGCTGCTGAGGCGATTGGATGTACCCCCACTCTTTTCCGCGAAATAGGCGACAATGAATTTCGAGCTATGGATGGTTACTCCTTTAGTTCAGATATAGGAACTATATGGGTGGGCTATCCTCTGGGAGAGAACCAACAACCTGGAGAAAATGAACTTGAGATGTCTCCAGCTCAGCTTGCCAGCACCTTTGGCATTCATTGGTGCTGGAATAACACTCAAGGTATCGGAGGAGCCCAGTCTTGTCAGTCGAACTCTATAGGTAGTACTTACATCCCTAATGAAACTAATGGAAACAGCAATTTTACGACAACGGTTAGTGGCGGGCAGAAATATTTTTTAGGACGATTTACTCCCTTTACCAACCAAGCAGACACCTATTGGAGAGTCACGGCATGGAGAAATGGTGGCTTAGGAAGTTACGGTACTCAGGTTTGCCCTGGAGCTGAACAAGAAATTCAAAGCGTCGGTGCCTACTCCTGCAACAACCCTGGTATTTCTTACTCTGTGAATGGTCAGGAAGTCAACCTCGGCATCTCCGTAGATGCTACCAACATGGACCCGACCAAGAGTTATCGGGCTATGATCAAGTGTGAAGGTCTGTGTGACTTAGGAGGTGGCTGGTCTATCCCGCTGGTGCTTGATGGTAACTCCTACACGAACGGTTCGACCTATGGCTCAGAGTTCCGTGACGGAGCCTATACAGTCGTCATCGCCGATGCCGGGAATCTGGGCTGCAATACGATCACCGATAACTTTGACATTCGTAACTGCGCTGTCTATCCACAATGTATTGGGCGAGTTGAAATTGACCGCACTGATCCTACCAAACAGCAACAGCCCGACGAAGGACGTGAGCAAACGATCGTGGATGCAGCCGAAAACCGTAACCCCCTACCCGACACGATTACTCCATTTAGTCTATGCCGACAGATTCCCATCCTAACTAAAGCCGAGATCGATGCCCAAGTCGCCTTGATTCAGGATCCAGATGCTGCCGCGAAGCTCCGCCAAGAACTGACCCAGCGTTCAATCAGGCAGCAGCAAGAAAAGCAAGCATGTTGTCAGTGTACGTACGGAACTCGTTTCTATGACCGTGACACGGGCGCTTGCCAAGGTGAGGCGAGAACTCGGGGTGAGGTAGACCCTTCAGTGGTTCGCCAACGCCAAGGCTTTAAGCCAGGCATCTACACCGCTGTCGGCTGTATCCCTGCCACTGTATATGGTGAAGAGGGTGAGGGGAACTTGATTACTTCTCTGGTCCGGATCGGTCTAGGGATTGCCGGTGGCGTAGCCTTACTGATGATCTTGGCTGGAGCGTTCATGTTTACGACTTCTCAGGGGGACCCAAAGCGAGCGAGCGAAGCTCGCGAGCTGATCACTTCTGCGGTACTGGGCCTTGTCTTCATTATTTTCTCTGTGACTTTGCTACAATTCATTGGTGTAACGGTCTTGCACATTCCCGGTTTCGGCGAGCCCACCACTGCTGAGACAGCGACACAGTAAACGCAAGCCCGAAGACGAAAGAAGTTCTATGTTACTTGCTCAGGATTTCGACCGATATAATCCCCTTGTTCTTGAATCCACCAAAGCTGGGCAGCTTAGCACGCCGGGTGGAATCATCAGTGAAGTTCTCCGGTATCTTTTCCCCCTAGCTGGCTTGATTCTGTTTGTGATGATTGTCTGGGGTGGGTTTGAGATGATGACCAGCAGCATTGCCGGCAAAAAAGACGCTGGTCGGCAGCGCGTTACTACGGCTGTTATTGGTTTCCTTCTCTTATTCGCGACCTACTGGATCGCCCAACTGATGCAGGCTGTGTTCGGGGTGAAGTTCCTGGGCAACTAATTTTTTTCTACAGTTCTTGAAAGGATTGAAGTTATCACTTCCCGAAGTTCCGCTTTCTTCTGGCAAACTCTTCAATTGCCTTATCCAGCTCGTCTTTCGTAAAGTCAGGCATCAAGACCTCGGTAAAGTAGAGCTCTGCATATACTCCCTGCCAGGGTAAGTATCCTGACAAACGAAGCTCTCCGCCGGGGCGAATAATGAGATCAGGATCTGGCGTCCCTGCAGTATCCAAGTACTTGGAAAACTCTTCTTGCGTTAATGGCTTTTGGCGAAGCTGTTCAATAGAATAATCCTGGACCAGTTTATGAACTGCTCGTAAAATCTCGTCCCGCCCTCCATAGTTGAGAGCAAAGGTAATAGTCAGACGGTCATTTTTTTCTGTCTCTTTGATCCAGTGTGCCATCCCGTCCTGAATGTCTTGCGGAAAATGTCCCAGATCTCCGATTGCCTTCAGGCGGATACCCATCTTATGCAGCTTCTCGCCGTTACGCTGTAAACCCGTCCGGAAGATCTGCATCAAGCCCTCGACCTCGGTTTTTTCCCGCTGCCAGTTCTCAGTACTAAACGCCCACAGGGTCAGATACTTTACTCCCCGCTTGATACACTGTTCCGCCAACGGCTCGATCATCTGGTTTGAGACGTACTCATGCCCTTTGAGGGCAACCAACTTATGTTGTCGCGCCCAACGACGATTGCCATCCATGATCAGTGCGATATGTTGGGGAACTTGTGTCATATGTACCTCAAAATAACTGTTCTTCTGTCAAACGCGGACCAGACCCAATTTGGGCAGTGAGCGTTTTCTGTACAAGCGAAAGATTCTCGAGCGTTGCGCGAACTTCTGCTTCATGTTCCGGCAGGGTCAGGACATGAATGTTAAATCCAGTGTTGATTGTAAAGTACGCAAGCACTCCGCGGGCCCTCAAGTCCTGAACTGCCAGCATAACTTCCACAGTACCGGGATACCAGGCGATCAATGCTGGTTGGCTGGTTAATAAGATGCTGTGAAACTCCAGTGCTTCCGCTTCGACCAGCTCACCCAGTGCTCGGAAGTCTTTGGCGGCGAGTGCTGTCTTGAGGTCACTGATCTTCTGTTGAATGTGTTCCTGACGTGCCTTGAAGAACTGGCTGGACTGTGCCGACTGATGTCCCTCTGTGGAAGAAACTCGTTTCTTACCCGTATCAACTACGGCCACTACGTCCCGAATGTCCCAGTATTCAGGCGGGTACAAACTTTCTGAGTATGAGGTCTCCGACGTATCGCCATCTTTCCACTCGACAATTCCACTGCACATGCACCGGCAAGCAGTCCCCGATCCCTGACGTGCCAAGATACTTAACTCTCTTTCGGTGAGCGAGAGTCCAAGCGCGTGTACGGCAGCAAACGTCAACGCGGCAAAGCCTGAGCCAGAACTGGATAGCCCAGTCCGTTTAGGAAACGTATTCTTTGAGGCTACGCGGACTGTCAACTTCTGCGCGTCTGTTGATGAAAGGACGTGTTTTTCTTCAGCGAGTTTTTTAATCCGATCGATGTGTTTGAACACCCGTTTGGCTTCATCTTCATCTACCTCACCGTTGATCCGAACTTCACTGGGAGTCCCATCGGTATAGAACTCTATGGTCGTGATCGTATCGAGCCCTTCCAGAATCAGTGAGACGCTGCCGTTTTCAGGAAGGCGAAGCACTTCATCTTTCTTTCCCCAATACTTCACCAGGGCAACGTCGGAAGAGGCTTGTGCAGTGACTTTGTTCATGTGTTTTCCTCTGTAGATTGTTTTTATGCGTTTTCCAGGCGGACACCCTCTGCGTGAAGTTTGACGTGCATAACCTGGCCGCCGGCGGTAGTAATTGCCTCTTCCACTTCGGAGCGGCGATCAGTGGCGATAGCCACCATACAGTCTCCTCCGCCAGCACCGGAGAGCTTGGCGCCGAAGGCGCCGTGCTGAACACTCGTTCTGATCAACTCATCAAGTTTCACGCCGCTGACCTTCAGCGTTTGGAGCAGCTTTTGGTTGGCAGTCATCAACTCTCCGACCCGCTGCCAGTCTTGTGATTCAATTGCTGACTTTGCCTCATCGACAAGCTGATGAATCTGTTCAAAAATTCCACCTATCTTCTCTGGTTCTGTTTGATACTGCGCCTGTACCATTCTGACTAATGTCGGTGTATCCGCTTTTATTCCGGTGTATCCCACTGCCAGAGGAAGTGGAGATTCGCCAGTGCTGCCCAGTTGATCTACTACCTTGGCTGGAGAAACATAGTAGATCGTTCCACCCCAGATTGCAGCTGCAATATCAAAACCTGACCCTACTCCTTGAACATCGATGACAGCTTGATAACACAAGTCAAAAAGCTGGTGATTAGTCATCTCAATTCCATACAAGGAAGTCAGCGCCTTTGCAAAGGCTACGGACACTGCACTACTGGAGCCAAAACCAAACTGGGAAGAAAACTGACTCTTAGTGGTAACGACGATTCCCTCCTGTTGTGGATACTTTTCCAAGAAACGTTTGTAGAGCATTTCAATGAAAGCCACGCTTTTAGGTAGTTCTTTCTTTCCCAGGTCAGCGAGTGTTTTTGAGTAAGCAGTCAGGCCCATGTCCGGAGCGTCAAGAAAGAAAACGTCTGTTCCGTTCTTTCTGACTGTTGCTGTAATCCGCTGGTCTACCGCAGTCACAATACATGGATGTCCATAGACTACGGCATGGTCACCAAAAAGCAGTAACTTGCCTGGTGCTGAAGCTGAAACTTGATTCATAATTGTCCCCCTTGAGCGAGTTCTGTCTGTAGATAGGTCAAATGGTGTTCGTCACAGAATGCTTTGAGCTGCGATGTATCCGGGTGGAAAGCTAGAATTATACCTGATCCAGCCGTCCTTCCCCCAGCTCCACTTATCTTGGCTGAGCCGCCGAGTCCTTGGATTTCGCGGATGAGTCGTTGTGTCTGTTTACTTACTACATCGAGCTGTTCTAAGAGGAGCTCATTCTTATCTACTAAGAGCAAAAGTTGATCGTGGTTCCGCTCCTTGACTGCAGCAATCATGGACAGAGTCACTTTGGCAATCTTTTCCAGGATTTCTTTTGTCTGATCTTCCTCTGCACGCTCCGCGACAAAGGCCACCATTTCTTTGGTACTTTCTTTTGGCCTTCCTGACTGAATCAGCAGGAAAGATGGGAACGCGCTAGGATCGATGCCGATCATCTGTCGTTCAAAACTGGCGTCATCTTTCTGAAAAACCATAGCTCCCCCGTAGATGACTGCAGATGCATCTACGCCGCTGGGGTTCCCATGGAACTCACGTTCGCTTGTCTGAACAAGGTCGAAAAACTGTTCATTGGTCAGTTCGGTCTGGGTGTACTGTGCTAATGCCCGAAAGGCAGCTGCCGCCATGCTGGCGGACGAGCCCATTCCTGATTGGATTGGTAAGTCAGTCTTAATATCGAGACTCACGCTACTCACGTCCACAGAGAATTTTTCAGAAAAAAGTTCTTTGATCCTCAGGGTGAAACGCTCAATAAGCTCAGTTTGAGGAAGTGCTTCAGTGGGTGGGACTGATGTTACTTCCGTGGCTTCTGCCTTACTGCCCAACTGCGTCGCGACCACTAACGCCGGGTGCCCATACACCACGCTATGCTCACCGCTCAAGATGACTTTGCCAAAAGCAAACCCCGTGGCTGGTAAAGGTGTCGTCATCATCAGGCCTCTGCTTTCTTGACTACCTTGATACCGTAGGGGATCAGCGCTTCATCACTCGGCACACATAGCTTACGGAGCACACATACCACTTCGTCTCCCACGCGGAGTTCATCTTGACCGGCTCCCATGAACTCCATCTTTTCGTTCCCAAAATCAACGATCACGTAACTATAGGGAACAAATGCCGCCAGTTGTGGTGGGGCGAGATGAATGCTGGTGCTGGCAATAACTGTTCCTGTTCGCCCTAGCCACTGTTGCCATGTTTTGCTCTGTCGCCAATATGCCGCTGGTTTCATAGTGCTTTCTCCAAGATATGAACAACAGCTGTGCCACCCGCGCCGCCCACGTTGTGGGCCAGTACGCGGTCAGCTTCGCCGCGGGACACTAACTCAGCCAGGTAGGCCACCTGTTTCACGCCTGTTGCTCCCACCGGATGCCCGCATGCTTTGAGACCGCCAGAAGGGTTGATGATGATCTTGCCGCCAAGGGTTGTTTGGTTTTGGAGAGTAGCCCTTCCTGCTTCTTCTTCAGGGAAAAAGCCAAGGTCTGCAATCGCCAGCAGCTCTGCAATTGTGAAACAGTCATGTACCTCAGCACATTGGATGTCTGCCGGCTTCATCCCGGCTCGCTGATAGGCTTGCTTTGCGGCGGTAGACGTAGCCCGGAAGGTCGTCAATGATCTCCGATCTGCCAGCACCATCGCATCTTGGCCTTGACCAGCTCCGGCGACTCGGGCTTTTGCTTTGTGTGGTTGAGTAGTCAGAACTACTGCAGCAGCCCCGTCTGAAATAGGAGAACAATCAAAAACACGCAGTGGTGGGGCAATAATGGCGCTCTGCATTACCTGTTCCAGCGAGAGCTCTTTTCGGAACTGTGCTTTGGAATTCTTGAGTGCGTGGCGGTGATTCTTGACTGCGATCGTAGCCAGTACTTCGGACGTAAGTGCGTGCTTGCGCAAGTACATATCGGCGACTAGTGCATAGAGTGCCGGAAAGGTACTTCCAAACTGCCTGGTCGCATCAGCAGCACTCGCTAAGATTTCCGTTGTCTCTTCCGCTGAAACATCGGTCATCTTTTCGGCCCCGACGACCAGAACAGTCTTGTACTGTCCGGCAAGTAGCGCGTGTTCGGCTGCCAAAAGTGCCGCCCCTCCGGAAGCACAAGCTGCTTCAATATGAACAGCCGGCGGAAAGTGCGGGAAGAGTTGGCTGGCCAGCGCGTTGAGGTGCAGTTGATTCTCAAAGCTACCCGCTGCTTTGTTGGCCACAAAAATCGCTTCAATATCTTCTGGATCAACGCCCGCATCACGTACTGCTTCGGTCACAGCTTCCGTCATCAGTTCAACTAAGCTTTTCTCCCAAAGCTCTCCGAACTTTGTAATGGACGTACCGATAATTGAGAGATTTGTAGACATAGTTAGTGTTTACCCGCATGCGACTGTTGGTAGGTTTGATACGAGACTGGCTTCAGTCGTTCGATCTGCTGGCGAACAGTCTCTGAAAGATGTTTGTGGTAGGTCGTTAGTGCGGCTGTTGTCTCAAATACAAACGCATCAGAGCCTGACCCAGAGCCATACGACACTACAAGAATTTTTTGTTTGGGCTTAGCTTGGTCTAACACCGCTGCGAGAGCTAATGGCGAGGCGGCCGCGTAGGTGTTACCGATCTCTTTGACGATCAGCGCGGGCGCGAGCTGTTCAGGAGTGAATCCCAGTTGCTGCGCAACAGCTTGGGGAAACTTGGCATTCGGAGTGTGAAACACACAGTAGTCCAGCTGACTTGGCTTAAGCGCTAGCTCGTTGAGGAGCAGCTCAGCCGCAGTCCGAACGTGCCAAAAGTACCCTGGTTCTCCGCTGAATCTTCCGGCATGCTCCGGATACTCTTGTCCCGGACGTCTCCAAAAATCGGGTGTGTCAGTCGCCACGGAAACTGTTCCCAGACACTTTGCAATCACTTGTGAAACATCGCTGCCGACAATGTAGGCAGCGGCGCCAGCCCCAGCCGTAAACTCTAAGATATCTCCTGGGCGAGACTGGGCCGTATCCGCTCCGATAGCCAAACCATACTTCGCGAGACCAGACTGCACATAACTCAACGTAATCTGCAAGGCTTGGGTCCCGGCCTTACACGCAAACTGCAAGTCTGCCAAAGCCATTACATGGCCCAGGCCTAGTGCCTGCTTGACGATGGTGCCACTGGGTTTGACGGCGTACGGATGACTCTCGCTACCGATAAATACTGCCTGAATATCTTCCGGTGCTGACTTCTTCTGCTGAAACTTTGACCAGCGAGTCAGTGCTTGAAGTGCAGCAGCCGTAGCAAGTGTGACTGCATCTTCATCCAACGAGGCAACCGTTTTTTGTTTGACACCGAGTTGCTTACCTGGAGTGCCGTCACCGCCATGGGCATGTCCAATCTCCTCTGCCGTAATCATGACCACTGGTAATGAAGCACCATAGCTGATGATTCCACTCTTTCCGTCCAGTTTCATGGGCTCTCTTTCTGTGATCGACCGAACTGACTGTGGGCGCGGGCGAGATCATGGCTGGCCAATGCAGCCATACCGGAAAGTTCTGCTGCGAGTGCGGCTACTGCGGTGACTGCGACGAGTTGCTGCGCTGTTGGTGGTGTTCCAAGGATGAGCTGACGGGCAGCTGTTTGAGCGGGCAGCCAAGATCCACCACCCACAACTCCCGCCGGAACTGTCGGCAAGGTGACGGCTGCGTATAACCCTTTGTCAGTCTTTTCGAGGGTAGTCATCCCCTGACTGACGTCTACGACATGCGCCAGATCCTGGCCGGTGGCGAGGTAGACGGCGGCAGCAACGTTGGCAATCTGCATGTTCTGTGCTGCATGGCCAGCCACGTATGAACCGACGAGGTTTTTCGCCACGTGTGCTTCAACTATTCGCTCTGCAGTTGTTCTGAGGACTTCCGGGATGACTTGATGGGGAATCATGACTTCTGCCTGTGCCCACCAACCGCGTCCTAGCAGTTGATTGATTGCGGCCTGTTTTTTATCTGTACACACGTTGCTGGAAAGTGCGATCAGCTCAGCTTCACATTCTGGATGGACAGCTTTGAGTGGCTTGCCCAGTTCGTCCCATGCTTTTTGCACAGCCAGGGTAACCATGTTCATCCCCATTGCTTGATCAGCGTCGTACCGACAACGCAGAAATACTTGGCGTCCAACAATCCACCCCTGCATATCCACAAAACGCAGGTGGCTGCTGATCTGCCCAGCGGCAGCTTGAAAACTCTCAGACTGCTGCTGCATCCACTCCAAAAACTGCTGAGCGGCATGACCGTCTTTGCATCGGAAAACTGGCGCTCTGGTCATTCCTTTTTGTTCAACCAGAACTCGAGCGCCACCACTCTGGGAAATCGCTTTACAGCCGCGTTGAATGCTTGGAACAAGCGCCCCTTCCGTGGTGGCCAAAGGAATAAGCACTTCCTGATCTAACACAACTTTTTCTGTTCTGGCGTGTACGTGAACAGGTCCGGCTACTGCCAGAGGCACACTTACTTCACCAATTATGTTTTGGCAGTTGCGTGAGCCGAGCTTGGTCACCTCTTCATCGGAGAAATGGTGATTGAAGATACGAGAAAAAGCGCCCGCTGCCAATCCATTTTTGGCAAAGAGACGTTCAACCCCTTCTTGCCTGGCGGTAATCCGCTCCGGCTCGGAAGGAAGTGTATTTGCATCATGAAGAAACTTCACAAAGGAATAGTCGGAAAAAGGTTCCGAAATCACGCACCAAGGTAGGCACGGACTTCCGGCAGTTGAACCATTAGCAAGGTCCAGGGCACCATCAGCAGTTCATTTCTCTCAAGACGAACTGTGAGCGGAGGGGTAAAAAGCCGCAACTCTTCAGCAGTCATCTGTACCGTTTCTGCCACAGTGGGAAAGGGCCGACCCTGCTGTTGTGCAAACTCAGCGAGGGCCGCATCCACAGACTCTACAAACTGACGCGCACTCACCCACAGAACTTCAGTTACTTCTTCAGGATTTGGTTGTGGCATAACCTGCGATGAATCTACACGTGACCCAAAAACCTGGTCCATCTCGTGTTCGCTGTACTGGTCGTTTGCTGATGCCTGATAGTGAAACTTGACCAATGGATCAAGCTGTACAGAAGAAATCCCCAGTTCTACTTGCAGTCGTCGCAAGGCACATGCCTCGTAGCTCTCTCCAGGCCAAACGTTTCCACAGACTGTATTTCCCCACCAGCCGGCTCCCACAATCTTCTGGGAGCTTCGCTGCTGGAGGAGCAACCTTCCCTGTGTATCTACCATCCACACTGAAATTGCTCTATGTAATTTTGCCGGAATCTGATGCGCCGCAAACTTGTCTTCCGAACCGATAACTTCGTCACGCTCGTTCACAAGCACTACCTGGTCTCTACTCTCAGTCATCTCACACCTTTCGGAAGGCCAATAAAAATCGGATCGTTAGATATCCT
>JACFOI010000003.1:0-9346 GCA_019454415.1 Patescibacteria group bacterium
GGGCCTCCTCCGCCTTGCTCAGACTCCGGTTCCGGCGTCGGTGAGGGTTGAGGAGTTTCTGCCGGACTGGGCGATATTTCCGGGCTGGGACTGGGGCTTGGACTTGGGGAAGGAGAGACTGAAGGTTTTGGGGACGGCTTGGGGGTCGGTTTTACCGAGGCGACAGGCGATGGGCTAGGTGAAACAGTTGGAGTGAGACTCGGTGATGGGTTCGGTGAAGGTGAAGGGCTGGGCGACGGAGTGGGACTGGTAGCAGGACTCGGCGTCGGTGAGGGTGTGGGACTTAGGCTGGGACTAGGTGAAGAGCTTGGCGAAGGACTGGGAGAAACAGATTGGGCGGCCACCGGAAAGAGTTGCGGTAGGATCACCAACGCGCTCACACTCAGGAAGAGAAGGACCGGCAGTTGTCTTTCTTTGTGCGACATGGAGTTTTCATTATAACGTACTGAGCTTCCTCAAGAGAAAAACAGCAGAAATCGGCTGTTACTTCAGTTCCAGCAGCGTATCTACAAACTGCTGCGGATCGCTGACTTCTTTGGCTCTGTAGACCAGAGTCAGTAGTCGCTGTATGTTGGCTGTGACTGTGTTGGCCAAGAAAAAGATGGACCTCGCCTCGCTGTATGCGTGATTGACCGTGTTGATCGAGCCGCTATTTTCCCGAGACACTCCGGAGACCAGCAGCGCTCGGCTCATACCGGAGATAATCCTGTTTCGTTCTTTGGGGTACTTGTTGTAGGACTGGTCGGGCTCGACAGGGCCATACTCTGAGATGATAGCTGTGCCCCGTTCCTTTTGCGTCAACATTTCCTGAGCGATCGTGATGCTTTGATACGGCGACATTCGGTTGATGGGGGTAGGTAAAACGCCGACGGTGTGAGCAGACTCGAGAGCTGTCTTGTGGCTCTGGGTATCAACTCCCAAGGCCAAACCTGAAACGATGACCAAGGGTGACTGGGCAACGTCTCTATACACCCTGCAAACGTGTCCCAGAAACTTTGCCAACTCTGCAAGCGCCTCTGCTTCGACGACCCGCGAACCAATACTGGCAAGATGGAAGAGGTCATTATTCACCCCAGCGCCGCGGACCCAAAGTGCTTGAGGTGCTCGACGAGTATTTTTCAACAAAGTAGGATACTCTGCTGCCTGCTGGGTGATTCGACGTATCCCTTCCGGAACTGGCATGGGCGCATTTTACCATGCGGAGCCTATAGTTATGAGAAGCCTCCAAAGGGATTGGTGAGTGTACTCATCGTCACGGTCAGGTTTTTAGCCTTGGGACTGCCCACCTGTATAGTGGAGAGCGTTCCGGCTTTTACTTCATTCCAGATCATGTTTGTGGCAATAACGTTCATCACATACTCCCCTTTGGGTGCAAACAGCTCAAACTGGCCGTTGGTATCTGATTTGCCGACTGCCACGACACTTCCGTCTGTTGTCGTTAGCGTCACGGTAGCGTTGGCCACTGCCCTGCGATCATCATTAATGACGACGCGCCCTTTGAGAGTGGGACGTTTGAAGCGCTTCAACAGTTTGGGAAGTAAGATCAGGCCATACACTCCCACAATCAGTGCGTTAATCAGATTCGGAGCCAGCCAAAGTGCGACTACAGACAACAGTGCTAATGGATAGACTGCCCACTGCAGAGACTGGAGCGTTTGATTGACCATTAAGAGGAGCTTGTACTTCCACGCTTTCTTCAGCTGACTTGGTGACTTGCCGTCCATCGGGATCAGAACAGCAGGCCTGTCTTTGGCGGAAGTCACAGCGAGCACTTCACCTTTATAGAAGTCCTTGAAGGATAAGTGGATCGGTCGAGTCTCTTTGGTCGGGAAGCTGTGTCCGTCATGCGCAGCCAGCAAGTTGTACTGTCCCTTAGGCAAGAACGGCTCTAGGTAAACTCCGTACATATCGGAGACGAGCGTGGCAAAGACTGCACCTCTAGGTTGATCACCCTCAAAAACGGTAATCGTAGCAAACGGCACAGGTTCTCCGTTCTTCGGCTGGTGAACAAATCCCTTTCTATTCTTAGCCGGAAGAATACCTGCCGCAGAAAGTACATTGAAGAGCGTTTTTCCGTTGAACAACGCCAGAAAACCAACTTGGGAGATGACAGTCAAGGCAAGAAGACCGATCATACCGGCTTGCAGAGCAGCCGACACCCCGATCCCGATGATGGGGAGGGCTTTGGCACCCTGAACTGCTGCACTCAATAGGGGGACCGTCCAGGGAGCTTTCTCCTGTAAGTTGCGCGCAAACTCCTGAAGCTGAAGCGGGGCATCTACCACAGTGATCGTGATCTTTTTCTGTACAGTCTCCTCGCCTTTACGGGCAGTGATCGTAATCACGGTGGTGTCATTCGGAAAGATCTCGAAGCTCCCGATGTTTGAGACACGGCGCAGCTCCGGATAATCGATGATAACTTCATCGGCTTCCGGAACTTCCCATGAGATCTGCACTTTCTGTCCGCGAACAATGGTCTGATCGCCAGAAACGTTCATCGTGAAAGATGCATCCTCAGGCGGGGTCAACTCTGTCTCGTCAGGGACCGGGATCGGAGAGCTCCCGTCAAACGGGGATACTGGGGGAGACGGTGATGAGGAAGCTGATGGTGAAGGAGTCGGACTACTTCCTCCACCTGAACTCAACTCTCCCTCCACTGTAATTGTCAGTGAGCTGCTAGCAGAGCCGTATGGGCCAGTTCCGGTAATGGTGTACTCAGTCGTCTGATCCGGATGAACAATAAAGTCACCGGTTGATGCAGTCAATTGATTGTTGCCGGGATTCAGAACAAAGCTGGTTAAGTTACTTGATGCCCAGTGAAGCGTCACTGACTCACCTTTTTTGATCTTGAAGCTGCTGGCGGAGAACCCTAGATACGGAGACGGCAGGCTCTCTCCTGAGGTTACAGTAATGGTGCTCGACTGCTGTATGTAGGTGCCATCGGTTGCTTGGATCTTAAAGCTGCCTGTCTTGGTGATTTGAACACCTGAAACGGAGCCTGTTCCGTCATTAATATTGACACTGCTCACACTCAGACCAGTTGTCGGATTACCTGTGCTGGTATCAATCAGCGTCAAGGTCACTGTTCCGTCGTACGACGGCGTCGGGTAGCCCAGCACATCAACTGCAGAGACTGTCAGGCTAAAGCTGCCACCGGTAGTGGTGGAGGTCATTGAGGGAGTGACACTCAGACCAGTTGTCGTTTGCGGCAAACTCTCTTCCGGATATCCAGCATAGGCAAGCGAGTAAGAGCTCAACACCGGGGTGGCTCCGTCTACTTCCTCCATCTCGATCTTAAACTTCAGACGATAGTCTGCCTGTTGCAGCTGCTGCAGTTGACCTAGGGTGACTTCAGTCCAGGTGACGCCCCCGTCGGTCGAGACATAGTAGTGAACACCCTCTTCTCCAGCAGCATAAGCTTGCGGGACAAGCGCTCGTCCAAGGTTGGACAAGAACGACGACTCAGACCCTGGAGCATAGGCAATCGGTCCACCCAGTGTTGCTTCGGCTACAAAGTTGTCCACCACCAGCTGTTGCGGCGGACGGGGCGGAATCGCGACCGCCTCTCCCATATCCTTCCAACCACGCGTCAACTCTACCCTGTAGAAACCCTGCATCTTGCTGACTACATACATGGTGTCGTAGTCATCCATGATGGCCCACGAAGCACCGGGACGCATGCCAGCTTGGGTGTCAAACTCAATGAATGTGTCGTCGTACGGATTGGTATAGGTATTGTTGAAGTTTAGGTAGACAGGGATGTTGCTTTCGGTGTTAATCAGAATCTGGTCCCCGATGCCGTTCTCACCTTCGATGTACTCTAGACCATACACGTTCCGATATCCGAGCTGTAGCGGAGTCGCCAGCTTGGTGACGGTATCGTCGCTTGTATCAAATGGTGTCCCACCGTCATTACTGACAACAAACAGCTGGCCGTTGGAGTTGTTGGCCGTTCCAAAGATCAATTTACCGTCAGGATCTAGTGTCATTCCGTTGAAGACGGCGTTGTAGTCACCACTTTCGTAGTAATCAACGACGTCATCGTTCAGGTTATGCGGGGTATTCTGGTCGTTAAACTTAAAGAGCCTGTTTTGTGCATACGGACCAGCGAACACCGCGTTCTGGCTGGGTGCCAGGAAGAGACCCACGACTGCGTTACTATCAAAGCGGTTGTAGGGAATATGCGTAAACTCGTCATCAGCCATGTTCATCATGTCATGAAGTTCGAGGTACGCCACATTCGAGTAACTTCCAGCAGTCGTCGTCAGGTAAGCAGCAAAGCGTCCCCGCTCAAAATCCAGATTGATGGAGCCGACGTCTGTATAAGTGGTGGTGCTGATTCCGACCCCATCGGTCAAGTTGATCACATAGAGTTGATAGATATCACTCATCCACAGATACTTTTTGCCATTGAACATGCCGAGCGCAAAACCGTTCACCTCGCCACCCATCTGTGGAAGACCATAAGTAGCGGCGTAGTCAAAAAGAGTGCTGCTCTGTGTTTGTTTGTTGTAGGTATAAATACGGCCACCAATGGAGTACCAAATAATGTTGGAATCTTGCGGATCCTTCCAAGGTCGCCAGAGACCGCGACAGTCACCATAGCGGGGGCAGATATTGGTATTGGAGATTAAGTTGCGAGAGATCGTGATATCTTCTTTTAGCCGCAGCTTGCCGTCGCCCCAAATAACGTTATTGGATGCCGGGATATCCTGATTGGAAGTATTCTCAAAATTCTCGGTGTAGGTAAACTCCCCAGGCTCAGGGTCAGTGGGATCGATGATCTCAAACGTATCCGAGGCAGTAGTTGAATGTGATGCTCCGTCTGTACAACGTACTGTTACCGTATGTTCACCATCATCCAGCTCCGGAAGGTCAACTGAAAATGATTCCGTGTAACTGTCGTTATATGCCCCGCCGTTTGGCAGCGTTATTGACTGATAGGAGCCGGCGTCAACCTTGTATTCAAGTAAACTAATGTAGGTATTTGTTTCGCGATCGGTAAGATCTTTACAGCTCCCTGTAATGGTGGGGGTGTGATCGGTCAAGGGATCAGGCGTCACTTCATCCAGGTTTACTACAGGAGCGGTATTATCCGTGGCATCAATAGTCAGCGGATCGTAGTCAGAACTTTCATTTCCTGCTTCATCCCACACTTTAAACTGGACAAGAATAACCCCATCAATATCATCGAAGCTGGTCAGATCGATGTCCAAGTCAAATGTCTCAGTTGTCCCGCCAAAACTACTATCTTGAGGGTCAATATGGTGATCATCATAGGCCTGCAGAACTCCTTGGACGACGTGGTAGATCTCGTATGCAGCGCTGACGATCCCGCGATCATCCGTACAGGTGATGTCTGCGTAGGTGATTTCTTTGGAGTAGTGGGGACTGGGAAGGTTATACCAAGACGCTGTACAGTCTGGATTCTGCGAATCCACATCTACGTTATATGACTCTTGGGTAGAGTTCCCCCAGGTATCTGTTGCATAAAAATTGATAGTATGTTCCCCATCACTGATATCTGAGATCTCGATGGAAAAAACTTTGTGAGTATCAGTCGAATTTTCTTCATCAATCTCCACAAAGTGGCGTTCTCCCTCATCAATGTCGTACTGGACTAAGTCGATTGGTGATTCATCGTCGACAGTTCCCTCATACTCCAACGGCTTACCTGTCACTCCCTCTACCCAAACATCAAAGTCAAACACTGGTAGATTAAACTCTTCTTCGTAATCGCCGCCACCGCCTTCTTCGTCATAAGTAAAGGAGTACGCTTGCTGCTCTTCATTTCCGTAAGGATCATTTGCTGTGAATGTGATGGTGTGTTCTAACCCATCAAAGATATCGACTGAGCCAAAGTAAGTATTAGAGAGATCAATGGAGTAGTACCGATAGTCGTACCCGCTCTCATAAGGAGAAATATCAAAGAAGTCACCATCGATGTCTGCCGTTACGTCCTCAACGTAGTCATCATAGACCTCAAAGGCAAACGGCATCATGGTAGATGAGACAGTCCCTTCGGTGTAGTCAGTGAAGTAAAACTCTGGCGGACTTCCATCCGGATAAGGTTCCAGCGGCAACATGTAGGAGGACTCTTCATCAGCCGTCGTTGTCACATAAAAGGTGATTGAATGGTTGTTGAAATCCGCGTAGGGAACCTGGTTGAGGGTAAATAAAATACTTTCATCTAGATCATCAAAATCACCGCTAGTACTGTACTCTGCTAAACTTTGGCGCCCTTCAGAGTCAATCTCAAACTCTATAGAGCTAATCGGGGACTCATCACTTGACGCTGTAAACTCGTAGACGTACTGCCACTCACCATCCGCAACATCAATTCCATATGAGTCTGGGCTCTCTCCGCTTTTGATGAAGTCAAAGGAAATCTGAGACTCTGCATTTGCCTGGTGGACGGCAAACAGAGTCATCCCTGCCACACCTACCAGTACGACTAAAAAAGCAAAAATCCTTGCTCGAATCGAGTAAAGTTTATGACGAAAAAGCAACATAGACAGAGGGTAAACACAAAAAGCTTCAGCCCCTTTTCAGTATGGAGAAAAGTAAAACCACGATCAAGGATGAGTTTGCTCATTTTCGGCTGAACAAGACCTTGGGGAATCTCGGTGTACTTGATATAATAAGCAGTCTGATGTGCCTATGATGTCAGGGTAGCTCAACCGGTTAGAGCGCCACACTCATAACGTGGAGGTTGAGAGTTCGAGTCTCTCCCTTGACACAGTATCGCCTTGAAAAAGGCCGTATGACTGTCCAAGCCTCGCAGTCGAAAACACTACTTCTCTTTTTTCTTACATTGGGTGTGTTTTTGGTGCTCCGGCTGTGGAATCTTCCTAACTTTCTCTACTTTATCTATGACCAGGGGCGTGATGCCGCCAAACTGGCGGAGATTGCCAGCGGTCAAGTAACCCTGATCGGGCCTACCACCGGGCTTGAGGGACTTTTTCTGGGTCCACTTTGGTACTATGTGGGCGTGCCGGGCTTTATCCTAAGTGGTGGCAGTCCGGTCGGAATTGCGGCTTGGTTTATTCTTCTCTCGGCGGTGGCGTTCCCATTTTTCTGGTGGTTGAACAAGGTCTTATTCTGGCAGCAACCAAAAGGGAACAAAAAAGAGCCTACCTCACAACGTCAACTTTCGGTCCTCTTTGGCTGGCTTTGTCTAGTCCTGTTTGTCATCTTGCCCGGGAGTATTGTCAGCAGTACGACCATCTGGAATCCGCTCCTGGCTGCACCGTTGATGTCCGCAGCGCTGTACAGCTTCTGGCGAGTACGTGCTGCTACCCAAAAGTGGCTGTGGCTGACGAGCGGCTTTTTCTGCTTGGCCCTCACTCTGCAAAGTGAGTTTGCCTACGCGGTCTTTTATCTGCCGGTATTATTCCTGGCTATTCCCTGGATAACAAAACGAATCAAGTGGACGGACTTCGTGACGGCTGGCATGGCAGTGGGAGTCACACTTGTTCCTCAGCTTCTGTTTGAGTTGCGGCACCAGTTCATTATGACTAACTCGCTGCTTCGCTCGTTGGGCGATCCCTCCAAAACAGTCAGTTGGGGTAGACAGCTCGCCCAGCGACCAATCCAGTTATTTGGCGTGACAATGGACTTTTTCCTGGCCGGCAAGGAAAATGTGTGGGCTCAAGTTGCTGTTCTGGGGGTAATTGCAATCGGGGTGGCCGCTACCCTTTGGTTCAGTTGGCAGCTGCGAAAGCTACGGACGGGAACAGCTCAGGTATCTGCGCGGCTCTACCTCAAACAGCTGCTCTGTCTGTTCGCAATCATTCCCTATCCTTTTTACTTATTCTGGCGGGGCAACGACGGCAACTTCTTTTCTTACTACATCACTCCACATTTTGTCTTCCTCGTTCCGCTGTTTGTACTGGGGCTGGAGTATCTGACCATGCGGCTGTGGGCGCTGCGTTGGGGAAAACTTGTTGCAGGGGTGGGCGTGACTGTCCTTCTCTTGCCAGTCGTAATGTCCAGCGTCTCCCACTGGGTAGGAACCATCTATGCGCCAGTCAATCGAGCTGGCCTACGGGCTATGGAAACCGCAGTCGAAACAGCGTACTCGCTGGCAGCTCCACAGCGTTCAGCAACCTTAATCCTGACACCAAATGTCTACTCCGTGCATTACGACTATCTTTTTCAAAGATATGCAGATCAAGCCATGAAGTATGACCAGGACTATGTCATCCGACCACCTAGGACCGTGCCTCAGCCGGATGACACTCAGTTGATTCTGGTCATTGAACAATGGGGCCCACAGATGTCTGACTACGTCAAAGAACAACGGAGGCATCTGACAGCCGGGATGCAACGCCAGCGCGTGGTATTGAGTGGAATGATTACTGTTGAAGAGTGGGTCAAAGAGCCAGCACCGTAACTTACGCCTTCATCCCCTTTTACTCCCAGCCATACATCCGGCGGAAGATCTTGGTCAGCGCTGCTGATTCCTCTGGTGAGTAAAGATACTTCACCACAAAAGTCCCGATCGTTTTGTCATCTTTGCGGGTTTGAGAAGTGATCTGAATCTCAGCAACGGCAGTCCAGTCTTTCTTGGTCAGCCAAATCTGGATATCGTCAGCCATCACACTCAGTTCTTTTTGGAACGAGTATTCGGTGCCTTCCTGAAGCGGTCCGTCAAAGTCCGAGCGTAAGATGTTGTTGATGTTGATCTTGAAACCCATACTATTTTTGGGCTGGACTCATTCTCAGCCACTCCTGAATTGCTTGATAGACCTGGTCACCTGAATTACTTCCTATTACTCGATAACGTACATAGGCATAAAGCTCTGGCGGATCTTCCGCAGACTTTCGACCATTTGTTCGCGTCGACTCTTAGGAGAAGAGGAAGGAATTTCAGGATGACTCATAGCGGTATTGTAACAAAAAACCACCTCTAGATGGTGGTTTTCGGCTGAACATACTGCGTGCAGTGAGTCCGGTCCGAGCTAGTTGTATTTAAACATCTTTCTCTGCTTTTTCAATTGTCATTTTATCGACGTGGAGGCGACGAGAATTGAACTCGCCAGTCCAGTTGCTCGGACCGGACTCTGCACCAAGCGCCCCCACGTCTGCGCAGAATACTTCCCCCACTTTACAAAAAGTGTAACGCTAACAAAAACGACTCCGTAAGGAGCCGTTTTTGCGTTTCTTTCAATTGGCGAGCATTCAAGCGGCCCGCCCATCTCAATCTTTACTTGCCATTACATCATGCCACCCATACCGCCCATGTCTGGCATAGCGGCTGGTTTCTCTTTTTCCGGCAGGTCAGTGATCAGACACTCAGTGGTCAAGATCATTGAAGCCACGGAAGCAGCATTGGTCAGTGACG
>JACFOI010000003.1:9446-85392 GCA_019454415.1 Patescibacteria group bacterium
GCTTGGAGCAAGGTGACACCACCACCGGGGATGATTCCCTCTTCGATCGCAGCCTTGGTTGCTTCTTTGGCATCCTTGACGCGCTCCTGAAGGTCTTTCATCTCTACTTCTGTGGCAGCGCCGACTTGGATGACGGCCACACCGCCAGCCAATTTCGCCTTGCGCTCTTGCAGCTTCTCTGTATCAAAGCTGGAGGTCGACTTCTCGATCTCAGCATCGATTTGAGCGACGCGAGCAGCAATATCATTGGCACTGCCTTTGCCACCGACGATGCGGGTACGGTCTTTGGTAGAACGGACAGAGTCTGCCCGACCCAAATCCTCGACCGTGGTGCTCTTCAGCTCACGACCTGTGTCCTTGGAGATGAAGGTTCCACCAGTTAAGACGGCAATGTCTTCGAGCATGGCTTTGCGACGATCACCAAAGCCTGGGGCTTTGACGGCGAGCACGTTGAAGGCACCGCGGAGCTTGTTTAAGACCAAAGTGGTCAATGCCTCACCCTCGATGTCATCAGCGATGATCACCAAGTTCTTGCTGATCTGCATCAGCTTTTCGAGCATCGGCAAGATATCCTGAATGGAAGTGACTTTTTGGTCAGTAATCAGGATGTAAGGATCCTCGATCACGGCTTCCATGTCTTCCGGCTTGGTCACAAAGTAAGCAGAGGCGTAGCCTTTGTCAAACTCCATACCTTCACGGTGATCGATGGTGATCTCCATGGTCTTGCCTTCCTCGACTTCAACCACGCCGTCTTTACCGACTTTCTTCAAGGCCTCGGCCACTTTTTGACCGATGACTGGATTCTGAGAGGAAATAGTTGCTACCTTCTCCCAGTCGCTCTCGCTGACTGGTTTGGCCAGGCGACGAATTTCGGTGACCACAGCATCGACAGCCTTGTCGATACCGAGCTTCATGATCATCGGGTTGACGCCGGAAGTAACCAAGCGCATCCCTTTAATTGAGATCTGTTGGGCTAATAAGGTGGCAGTGGTCGTCCCGTCACCAGCTGCGTCGTTGGTCTTGGAAGCAGCCTCTTTGACCAGCTGTGCACCCATGTTCTCAAATGGATCTTCAAGCTTGATCTCTTTGGCCACGGAGACACCGTCGTGGAGCACCGTTGGTGAACCCCAAGACTTATCAATAGCCACGTTGCGACCCTTAGGGCCGAGGGTCACGGTTACTGCGGATGCAAGTTTGTTAATGCCTGAGAGCATCTTTTGGCGTGCATCATCACCAAACTTAAGTTGTTTTGCTGCCATAGAGCCTCCTATTTAATGGTCGCTAAGATATCTTCAAACTTCAAAAACTGGTATTCAGTGTCACCGACTTTAAACTCGTTGCCACCCCATTTTTTGTAAATGACGTGGTCGCCTTTTTTGACGGGAGAAGCAACTTTTTGACCGTCGACGAGCGCATCATCACCTACAGCCAGAACGGTACCGTGCTGGGGTTTCTCATCTTGATTTTCCGGCAAGTAGATCCCGGAAGCAGTTTGTTGCTGAGACTTAGCTGGCTCAACTAAGACGTAACCAGCGACTGGGTGTAGCTGAGAGACAGAGAGACTGTCTGCCATACGACCTCCTTCAATTATGTTCTATTAGCACCTATTGGACGGTGCTGCAAATTTCTAGCAGCGAATATATGAGACTGCTAAGGATCAGTCAAGAGGATTTTTTGAACTCTGAGGCTCCCAAGCTATTCCTCAAACTCAGTGGATCCTCAAGGTTCTAAAAATCCTCTTCACCTCACACTTGCGGAAGATTCGGGAAGCACCACATTGGGCGTAGACTGGGCAATCATTGCAATGTCTTCTTTCAGAACTGTTTCCTCTTTCCCTTTATTTGTCAGGTGTCGCACTTCCGAAAGCAAAAAGCCCTCACAGTTGAGGCCTCGGTTCTGGAAGTGATAGTTGAGGTCATCCTTGACCATCTGTTCAACAGAAGAGCGATTTTGTTTGATTTGATCCAATGTTAGTTCGGAAAAGACTGATGCAACGCGGCTTCTGGAAAACGGACGGACGACTTTGGAGACCATGTTCTCACCGATGTTCTCCCATAGTTCCGGAGCGTTGTGGCGGTCAATTCGGAACAGAATCGAGCCCTCAATCGAAATGTCTTTGCCGTCTTTGGTGGTGGTAACGATCGGCTGGTCACCTAAAGCTTCTTTATTCATCGACAGATCAAAGTCGCGGCGGATGGAGTACTCCAGAATCTGAGCGTTAAAAAGCTTGGCAATCTGCCAAAAAGGAATCTTTAGATGCAAACCCGGTCCCCAAACTCGAGGCAAAACTCCGCGACCGCGGTCGTAGACGCAGGCTACATGTCCAGGGGGTACCGAAATAAAGAAGCCTCCAACGACTTCATCAACCATGAAAGAAACAACTAAGCGATCGAGCTCCATAGTGGCTGTATTCTATCCTAGTTCGCAGTGTTTGTCTGCGTCACAGGCTGTACTATCTTCTAACGTTTCTTATTTAGTCTCAACTAGTAATTGCGGTGTCGCAGCTGCTTCCGCGGCCAGCCGCTCTTTCTCTTCCTGCTCCAACTTATACTCCTCAAACCTCCGGCGGACGTACTTAAACAGGATCAGGATTAAGCTGATAATCAGCGTCGTGATCACAAAGAGCTTCTTACCGGCCGGCAGTCCCATGAAAATCACAAACGAGATCACCGGCAGAATCAACTGTAGGCGGACGACTTCACCTCGAGTGGTGGGATAAGGCGAGGTCAAGACTGAAGCCGTCTCGACCACAAAGATCATGAACGACTGCAGGAAGTTGAGCCAGATATTCGTGTGGGTGAGGTCAAACTTATTAAGGAAAACGAGGTTGAAGGGCAGTTCAACTTTGGGCATGAACGGATAGATCAAGTGGATATCTTGACCGGTAAGCCCTTCCGCAAAGATTCTCCAGAGCATTAAGGCAATCATTACCTGGATAAACAAGGAAAACAACTCCCCGACGACTACACCCCTGTTCCGGCGAAACAGCTTCTTGGTCTCGGACCGGAGCATGATCGGGTCAGCGGCATACAACTTCTCGAGCTCTTCATTTCTCTTGAGAAGGTCGCGGCGCTCTTTTTCACCCCGATCTTCCATCAGGGAAATCGGCAGCAGAATAGCTCTGATAACGATGGTCAACAAGATCACGGCGATTCCCATGTCCGGGTGACCGCGAGTAATAATGTCGAGAATCCAATAAAAGAACACCAAAATGTTCAAAAAGGGTTGATAGATGACGACAACAAAAAGATGAGCCATGTGTATAATTACTAGCCTTGAAGCCGCTCCTCAGGGAATAAGGCGTGAACAAAGGCTGCACACTCCTGGAGGGCGCGTGAGTACTCTGTCAGTAAGCCAACCATTTCTTGGTCAACTTCATCCTGATCAAGATCTAAACGAACGTACTCTTGGAATGCCTTAAACATTTCCAGAGTCTTAGCTTGGTGGTCATGCAGCCAAGCCTGCTTCTCGGCAGGAGGAAGGTTGGCCACCCGCTCCAGCTGCTCAACCACTCCCTGCAGTTGGTGGAGCTTACTGAAGACACTCACCTTCAGCGGTGGGTGGGCATTGTGATCCTGATAGAAACCAAGCGGCTGCCTTTGCATCCAGAACAATTATAATACAGCAACAATGTCAAATCTGATAAATATCCAGCACACTCCTCAAGTAGACGTGGTTAAACGCGCCTGTGAAGTGCTGGCGGCCGGTGGTTTGCTTATTTTTCCGACTGAGACGACCTACGGTGCCGGAGTCGATGCGACCAACCCGGCAGCTGTGCAGAAACTCTTGGCTTACAAAAGCCGACGTGAAGGCAAGCCACTCTCTATTGCGGTGACTGACCAAGATATGGCGGCACAGTACGTCGAGTTAAATGACTCTGCCCGGCGGTTGTATGAGCGCTTCCTGCCTGGGCCGGTGACTGTGGTCTCCCGAAGCAAAGGAACTGTTGCTGAAGGTGTTGCTTCTGAGTACGGGACGCTGGGTGTCCGAATTCCGGCCTATCCTCTGATCTTGGAGATTGTCAAAGCATATGGGAAACCCATCACCGCCACTTCTGCCAACGCCTCCGGAGAAAAACGTCCGTATACTATTCAAGACATCCTTGATGGCCTATCCGGTAAACAAAAAGAGCTAATCGACCTAATACTTGATGCCGGTGAGCTGCCAAAAAATCCACCTTCTACAGTTATTGATACCACTGTAGAGACGCCGGTCGTTTTCCGCCAGGGAGAGGTAGCGGTCGCCGATGCAGTCAGCGCCGATGCAGCCGTTTATACGTCTCACTCGGAAGCAGAGACCAAGGAGATTGCGCAGCGGGTGATGCTCAAACATTGGGAAGACCTCAAGGAACGTGGCCTCTTGCTGACATTGCACGGATCACTCGGAGCGGGCAAAACGATCTTTGTCAAAGGAATTGCGCAGTTCCTGGGGATCCAGGAAACGTTAACTTCCCCGACGTATGTCTTTATGGAGCAGTATGACTATGATCGCCACAATGTCACCGGACAGCTTCATCATCTCGACCTGTGGCGAATCGAGAACCTGGACATGATTGACCAGCTCGGTATTGAAGAGCTGCTCGGCCCACATGAAGTCGTCGCTATTGAGTGGTCCAGTTTAGCCAGTGACGTGCTGAAAAAGTTAGCAAAGAAACACAACGTTACCCTAGTAGAGATCCGCTTGGAAGAACAAGAGGGTGAGAATACCCGTCAAGTCACATGCCGAACTATATCTTAGCCATTGATACTTCGTGTGATGACACCTCGGCAGCCGTCACTCTGGGCCGAACGGTGTTATCGAATGTGGTGGCTTCACAGACTGAGCTCCACAAGCAGTATGGTGGCGTCTTTCCCACCGTGGCCAAACAAGCGCATCGCGAGCGCATTCAACCAGTCACGGAGATTGCCCTTAAACGCGCGGGTGTGACAAAGGATCAGCTGGCCGCAGTCGCAGTCACGCAGGGACCTGGACTAGCTCCCGCGCTGGAAGTGGGCGTTGATTTTGCCAAGAAACTGGCCAGTGAACTAGAACTCCCACTGATTCCGGTCAATCATATGGAAGGACATGTTCTGTCTGTGTTAGCACAACCCAGTCCCAAGACAACAGGACGCTCCAACGAGAAGATGACGCCACCGATAAAACTACCCTGCCTGGCAGTAGTCATTTCCGGCGGACACACTGAGTTTGTACTTGTTCGGCAAATCGGCCAGTACGAACGAATCGGCTGGACAGTGGATGATGCAGCCGGAGAAGTGTTGGATAAGTTCGGTCGAATGGTAGACTTGGGCTATCCTGCGGGTCCGGTCGTGGAACAGTTTGCTAAGCTTGGCAATCCTCATGCCTTTCGCTTCCCGTTACCAATGACCACCACTGGCAACTATCTCATGAGCTTTTCGGGATTGAAAACAGCAGCCCGAAAAAAAGTCGAAGAACTCACGGCCGCTCGCCCTCTCACTCAGCAGCAAGTTTGTGATTTATGCGCGAGTTTTCAATTTGCTGTCTTTCATGCTATTACATATAAATTGAACAAATTTTTGCTCAATCAAAAAACTACTTTAGACCAATCTGTTCTCTTCGGGATTTGGTTGGGCGGTGGAGTTGCAGCCAACGCTGTGCTACGCCGAATGTTACGCAAAGCCATCGAACCCTATGGACTCTCTCTACAAGTCCCATACAGTAAAAAACTATGCAGTGACAACGCGGCCATGATTGGAGTTGCAGCCAGCTTCAAACTGGAGCGAGGCGAACATACTTCGGCATTGGAGAGTGGGGAGCGCCGACCCCGTTGGCAAATCGGCGAGGCGTAAAAACTTACGCAGCTGGGAGAACTAACCAGCTAATACTGATGTCATCTTCTTTGGAACGTTTATTCTCCCCCGACGGTAGGTGAGCCACTGCATGAGCATTATCAGCAAGATTATTCAAACGAATCGGTAACTTCTGTGGATCGATCAGCAACGGGCCGCTCTCTCCTTTTAACAGTGGATTATTGATGTTCCGGAGACCCAAAAGAATGTTTCGGAGTCTCTCAAACGCGGCGGGTTCTTCTGCGTCGGTGCCTTCTGGAAACTCAGGAAAGCTATCGATAGGTTCCCCAAGCAGTGTCTGCTCCATCTCACGTGTGGTTAAGTTATCGTGGATGCCGTCTGTAGTGCAAAAGAGCGCGATGTCATCATCTGCCAATCTATACTCGCCCACTGTAGGTTCTTTGCTTGAGTGAATAGTCCCTTCAGAAAGCTCTTGATCCACGAGGTTACGGAAGTTAAAAAGAAACTGTTCATCTTCAGGCAGCTGTTTCTGCGGATCTCTGACATTATCGAACTTATCCTGAAGTGCTTTAGGTGAATCAATCCAGTCTTGTTGAAGTACTCCATGGTCTGTGGTCAAACAGACAACCCGTCCGGTGTTTTTGACCACATAGACTCGAGAATCACCGGAATAGGAATAGACTGCCGTGCGTCTCCGACCTTCTTTGACCACAGTGGCACAGGCGAATGTAGTTGCCAGAACTGCCTGCTGTTCCCTTTCCGGCCGTGCCACGTTCTGTCTTCGCCAGTTCCACAGTCGATCGTCATGTAAATGATGCAAACCTTGTCTGTGCTGGCGCATCCGCGAAATAGCCAGCGTTGTAGCCAAGGCATACGCGTCTTTCACTTCTTCCGGAGTCGCATCAGGAGGAAGAAGCTCCAAAACTGCCTTAAATGCTTCACTACTCAACCTACTGGCTGTAGCCCCATCAAAGGCTGCGCTCACTCCGTCAAACGCTCCGATTGATCCACTCTCTAAGGCCATGACCGCATCTTGATTGGGACCACCGTTTTCTCGTTCCTCGGCGATCGTTTTCCCACCGACCTCGTAAGGAGTCAGAGACGCTGTCTCTACAGACTGGGGATAATCGGGAGTTTTTTCCCAAATAAGAGCCAGGGGATCGTTAGCATCCGGTCCTGTTTCAGCGCCTGCGAACTGGAGCTCACTCAGACCTAACCGGGACCGCTGGACATTGACGATGATTTTAAGTCGATCCAACAGCGGCATCCACCGCTCTTCCGGAACGATGGCAAACAGCCTGACTGCGGCAAGCAGTACTTCATGCGGAGAGAGATTTTTGGCCGGATCATCAATCCACTGTTCTCCACACAGCTGTGATACCCGCTGCCTCAAGTTTTCCAATGCCTTGGCTTTATATTCAGAAGTAATGTTTTGATCCTGGAAAAGATAGTCACAGCTGAGCTCAGCATACGTTAGGAACTCAGCCAATGTCTGGGCTGTCGGAAGGGCTTCAAACGCCTGTTTACCTATCAGCTGGCTGACGTCCTGCAGATGATCAGCAGCGACTTTTTCCCGCATCTTGGTGGCCAGAGCAGTCAGCTTCTCGTGCGGACTGGGTTCTCGATTTTTCCTTTCGCCAGTCGCATGAAGATCATTTTGTTGTTCCATAGCTCTTCCACTATAGCAAAAAGAGCAGCCACTCGGTGAGCGCTGCTCTTTTCTCTTTGTCGTCTTAATCCGTTGCCTTAAATCGGACAGGCACCGTTCTCACACTTCAGGTGTTCGTAGTCGATGTCCTCCAACAAGGACTCGTCTTTTTCGATCTCGTTGAGTGCTTTCATAAACTCTGAGATCGTCACCGGCTGTTCGGGCTGGTACTCATAAGCAGTAGTATCCTGCTGTGGCATGACTGAGCAGCATTTGATCAATCCCTGATACTTGCGGACCATGTCGCTGTACTCCTGGAAGGTGACACGCTTGGGGTCGTACTTCAGGGTGTAGGAAACCTGGTTACCGGTATCTGGTAAAGCGTTGCCTTTCTCATCTACACCGACGATCCAGTACTTCTCGAGAAGCATTAACCACTTGTACTGCTCTTCAGGAGTGGCTTCGGCTGCAGTGACCAGTTCACCATTCATCCCGATTCGACAGATAAGTGGCTGGGTCGGGAAGCCAACAGCAGTCGATCCCTGGTAGCTGCGGAGCTCTTTGACGGGATAGCCTTTCTTCTGGTACTTCTTGACCATTGGGTCATCACTGCGGTACTGCACCCAGCGGATGTACTCACGCATACTGGGTAAATGAGCACCCTCTGTCAGCGCAAATAGCTTGGAAATCGTCCCTGACGGCTTGATAGTAGTGTTTGTGTGAGGCACGTTCAGACCCAGCTTTTTGGAGTACTTCTCCGCCTCATCCACTACGGCGCGCTTGAAGCGGGCCAGAGTCAACCAGAACTCTTTGGCTTTTTCCTCGTCAATCAAGTCACGGAAAGCTAGTCCAAACTGGTTCCAGGCAAACTCATGGATCCCGGTCATACCTACACCAATCCGGTTGGTCCGTTTGACTTCCCGATTGTAGAGACAGTCCATCGTGTTGACGCGGATCAAGGCTCGGGTGGCAGCGCGGAAAGCCTCCTCTGCGTCATCGATGGTGGGTGCAAAGTAAGGCACCACGTCGGCGATCACACAGTAACCACCCAGCATGTTTAGTGAGATCTCTCCACATGGATTAGGAATCTGGGAGTAGACCTTGGCCCCGGCATTGCGGGCAACGTGAGCCAACATTCTCTCTGTCCGCTGGAATGGCTTGTACTTTGAGCTTTCTGCATACTTACCGTCTTGGTAGCCCTCGTAGCCGTCATCGTTTTGCACCAAGCGGTGCTGGTTAATGAAGCCCGGCTCGCCTGTTCCGTCTTCATATGAAGCTTTCAGGATTGCATCGAGTACTTTGCGGGCATGGTTCGTCCGCTGCTTCCAGAACTTGTCGTCAACAGCCACAGAGTTGTTGGCGCTCCACAGGAAACCACCACGTTTAATGTTGATAAAGTCGAGGACTTCGGGGTCAGTCCAGACTTTGGTAGCAATCCGAGCACTGCGGCGTGCACCACCGACTAAAACACATTCAGCCAAGTAGTGATCGACAAACATGGCTTGTTTCCACGGGGAGAGGCCAGCACCCTTCAAGGTGGCTGCTTTTTCAATCGCGTTCATCAGTGGCTTCGGACCGGATGACGGACGGTTCTGCATCCCGCGGATAGGCTGACCTTTGGCGCGGACTTTGGAGAAGTCGAGAATCAGGATGTCATCCTTGTACTTTTTCTCGTAGGCCATGATTTCCATCATCTCGACGGCCTGTGCCCAGCCCTCACGGCTGTCTGGGACTTCAAACCAGTGGATATTCTCACCATCGCCGTACTTATGTTTTGCGTCTCGGACACTCTCATCAAATCCCCATACAAAATCTGGGTGGTCATCGGCAATCACACAGCGAACGTTGGGCATGTTATCCCAGTTCACCACACACATGTCGTCGTCGTAGGGACGTCCCACACCAGAGCCATTCATTAACAGGTAGAACAAGATGTAGGAGGAAGATGCCGTACTACAGTTAGTGAAGACCTCCATGTTGCGGGTCGGTTGAGTCTCGTCTCCATGCTGGAGATGGCGACCGGACATCAGGATTGAGCCGTTAGAGATGTGTCTCCTCATCAACTCGTACTCGGCATTCCTGTGCTTCTTGTCAGTCTTTCCTTTCAGTGCCGGAGTGTTCAGCAGTAAGGTGTTTCCGTTGGCAACACGGTCAGCGACCTCACTCCAAGTCTCCCAGCGCTCCTCGCCGTTTTTCTCAATAATCTTGCGAAGGTAGGTTCGCTTGGCAACTGCCATGCCCATGCCGCTATCGAGCTTTCGTTCGATGAACTTCATTTTTCGTTTTGGCAACGCACCGGCTGCTGTCATACAGTCCTCCTCAACTTATCGATTTCCTGCTCAAAATCCTCCAGGCTATCAAAGTCCCGATAAACACTCGCAAAGAGCAGGTACGAGAGCTTATCGATTTTTTTCAGTTTGTTGATCACGAGGTTACCGATTTCCCAGCTTTTGACCTCGGTCGATGCCTTAATGCGCAGTTTACGCTCGACATCGTTGATCATTTCCTCAATCTGGTCCATCGAGACAGGTCGCTTCCAGGTTGCCTTCGCAATACCTCGGCGCAGCTTGTCACGGTTGAACTGTTCCCGCTCACCATCTTTCTTGACCACGATTAGGTCGACACCCTCTACCCGCTCGTAGGTAGTAAACCGCTTCAGACAGCGGTCGCAACGACGCCGACGCCGAATGCAGGATTGGTCTCCTGCATCACGTGTATCGGTTACCGTGGTCTGGCAGGCAAAGCAATACGGACACTTCATATCATTCTCAGTACAGATTCAGGTACTTACTCTGCCGACACTGCATTTAGTATTTTTAGTAAGGAATAAATACTAAATATAGTTGTCATTGGGCAAATAGAATCTCACGGAGACGGGTGAAGGTCAATGAAAAGAAAGTGATCAAAACCGATCAGTTTTATCGATTAATTTTCTGCCAGCTGAGAACGCAACTTGGCAATCACCGCATCGTGTTCGACCAGGATTTGGTCGAGGGGTACGCGTTGGGGGTCACTGAACTTCGGGGAGAGCTCCCGAATCTCTTTACTGTGGTAGGCCACAGCTCGAGCGACCCGTTCTCTGACGGAACTGGACGCTTTTCGATCGATAGAGTCTTGGGCAGCTTGGTGGAGGTAACTTTGGGCTTTGAGGAGGGTGGTCAGGGCGAGGTCGGATTCATTTTTGGCGAGCAGTTCTTTGGCGTAATCAAGGCGCCGATTGGCGTACTCTACCTTGATAAAAATTTGCTCCTGTGGACTTGCTGTCTCGAGTTGCAAGCGGTCCATCGCCATAATTACTTTATAGAGGGAGTGGTCAGGCAGGATCTTATGAGAAAAGTACAGTTTGCTTTCAGAAGCAGCCTGCCCTCCGTTTGAAGAAACCTGGGTTGCACTAAAAAGAGAGATAAACAGTACACTGCTCCCGAAGACCAATCCGAGCAGCGACAAGAGAAGGCGAGCTCTCATACGCGTAGTATATTGTACCAATTCCTCGAGAAGAGTCAAATTAAAGATATCTTGAACCTTCCGCACAAACTGCCATTACCTATCGAGTGTGGACCAACAGGACCATTCCCCAGATGGCGTGGGAGAGGGCCAGGGCGTAGATGTTGCGAACCCGGGCGAACAGCAGAGCCTGGCCTAGACCAAAGAAGAACAACAGCAAAAGTTGCCCTCCCACCAGGCTTAGGTCAAACCTGAGCAGGGTATTAGGAATATGGAATGCCAAGAAGATAAAGGCAGCCAGCAACGCCTGGTTGAGTAGCGTCCACTTGCGGTACTTCTCCATAATGACGGTCATAATCCAGCAGTAGAAGAAGAGGGACTCCCAAAAACCAGTCATCATGGCGAGAAGGAACTCCCACCAGAAACCCTCTGCTGCAAATAAGGGTGCGGCTTGGACAACAGTGCCCCGCCGCGCGAGCGAAGCGAGCGCTCCGGCGAAGCCAAATAGACCACCAATGGCTAAGCCCATCCACAGACCGGACTGAAAGTAACGCGGGCTGACGGTCTCAGCAATAGGCCGGGAACGAGTGATCGAAACATATAGCCAGACCGGCAGACCGAAAAAAACTGCCTTACCGACACTCTCATCAAACCAGACCGGAAAGCGAAACAAATACCGATAAACACACCACATCACAAACACCAGCAAAAGTAGCGGGATAAATGCGATGTGTTGCGAAACAATCGGAGAACTAGTCGTAACTCTAACTGACGCAGCTGGCTGTCGATACTGACGCCGTAGCTGCGAAATGCCACTACTTTTTTTTGTCGCGCCCGAACCTTTCGTAGCTGTGCTACGTTTTCCCAGTTTACTAGGATTAACTTTGGGCTTGGATGGCATCAAGTACGGTTTGGAGTGATTGCTCCCTACTTAACTTGTAGGTATCTATGGTTAGATCGTAGAGTTTTGGGTTCCAAAAATCAATCGGCTTGTCTGCACTGATCACTCCCTTTTGAACGACCCACTCGTTCCACTCTTTGGCGTACATCTCTCGCCACTTTTTGGTGTTTTTCTCGTACCGAACGCGCATGTTATCAATAGCTTGTTGGGGAGAGACGTTATCTCTGTTCACAATTCGGTCAACACGGACGGCCTCGTCACTGCAGATCATCAGCACTTTTAGTGTCCCCTCAACTCCCTGAGCCATGAAACCGGACAGCCATGCTTCGAAAATCTGATGTTTGCCCTTTTGCAACCGCTCACGCATACCAAGGTCAACTTGGCGGTCGAAGTCAGGAGGATAAACTGTCGCGTCATGATGCAGACCTGTATTTTCTTTAAACAGACCCTGCACGATGGCATAGTCACGCATGAACTCGCCCCCACTGAAACCTGTCCACTTTCCTCCATTATTCCCCAGTTCCTCTTTTAACATTCCCAACATTGTGGTCGAACCGCATCCCGGAAGACCAGAGATGGTAATATTGTGATAGCGGTACTTTTGGCTCATAACCTTCTCCAACTAACTACGACTCATAGTGTGAGCGATTGTACCTGCTACTTAATTTTTTTTCAGCTGGCAATGGGTGGCTTGTTCCATAGTAGAGAGGACCATTGAAAGTCGACCAGCGGTCTCCTCCAATGTCAGCCGCCGTTCGTTGTGCGGGAAGTAATGAAATACTTGATTGCGACACTCCAGCCAAGTCTTCCAAACAGCGGCAGCGATATCTGCGCCGCATAGTCGTTTGACGTCGTCATACAGCCACCACTCATCACGCCGTATCGGGTGTACATCCGGATTCAGGGCTCTTCCGATCCGGAACCGTTTATCGGCATAGGTCGTGGCACTAATCAGACCTAAGTCAAAAAGGTACTGTTTCAAGAAACCCTCATACGCTTTGGCAGCCGGAAATAGGACAAAAGAGTAATCCGAGAATGCAGAGTGCATCCTTTCTTCTCTCTCGTATAATTCAAGTGAGATATGAAGAAGCTCTTTTTGCCATGGGGAAAGCTGATCGAACCATGGCTGCATCAGGACAGAGCGGAAACGTTGCATAGGGGCAGGTCGGTGTTAGATAATACACTCCCAAATATAGAACGGTCGGCACTTGGAATACAAGGTTTGTTCCTGTGAGTACACCAGTCTCCAAACAATCATCTGAGTCGAGCGAGAGACCAAATCTTGAAACTCGTTTATTGAATCCTTTCATCACTATGAAGAGCAAGAAGTGGCATCAGCTGTTCGCGGCCAAACACCAGCCCAAAGTGAAAACCAAACAAAAATCTGACAAACCCAAGCGCCAATTACCCAAAGCACTGCGAATTATTTTATTCCCGATAATCAATCCATTTTTAAGATTTGGGTTACTTGCTTTACTCTTATGTGGAGTACTCGCCTTGCTGTATATGCTACGAGACCTTCCGTCTCCGACCCGCCTGACCGCCAGCGAAAACTTCGCCGTCAGTACTCAAATCTTTGACCGAAAAGGACGCCTGCTCTATGAGATTTTTGCCGATGAAAATCGGATTCCGATTGAACTCGAAACACTTCCACCCCATGTGTACCAAGCGACAATTGCGATTGAAGATAAAAACTTCTACAGTCACTGGGGCTTCGACATCATTGGTATCACCCGCGCAATCCGTAACACGCTGGAAGGAAAGCGGCTGGAGGGCGGCTCTACGATCACTCAGCAGTTGATCAAGACTGCGCTTTTGACCCGAGAACGCTCGATTCAACGTAAGATTAAAGAAGGTGTGCTGGCTGTCGTGACGGAACTGTTGTACTCAAAAGAGCAGATCTTGGAGATGTACCTTAATTACATTTCGTATGGTGGTACCTCGGTGGGCATCGAGTCAGCTGCACAGCGCTACTTTGATAAGCACGCTAAGGACTTGACGATCGCAGAGGCGGCACTTCTAGCCGGATTGCCGCAGTCGCCCAGTCAGTACTCACCGTTTGGTAGCTCACCTGAGTTGGCTAAACAACGCCAGCAAGAAGTTATCCGTCGCATGCAGGAAGACGGCTACATCACTGCCCAGCAAGCTGAACAGGCCAAGAATGAAGTCCTCAAGTTTGCGATCTCTAAAACCGATATTCAGGCCCCGCACTTTGTGTTCTATGTTCGTGACTTGCTGTATCAGAAGTACGGTGAAGAACGAGTTGAAAAAGGCGGGCTACGCGTCACTACTTCTTTGGATCTGGATCTTCAGAATGTAGCTCAAGCGTCTCTGTCGGCAGAGGTTGAATCTTTGCAGAGAGCTCAAGTCAGTAACGGTGCCAGTTTAATCATGAAACCCAACACCGGTGAGATCTTGGCAATGATCGGCTCCAAAGACTACTTCAATACCGCCGAAGATGGTCAGGTGAATGTTACGCTACGACCGCGGCAGCCAGGTTCATCGATTAAACCGATCATGTATGCGACTGCTTTCCAAGAGAAACTGCTTAATCCTGGCTCGTACTTACTGGACATTCCTACCTGCTTTGAGGTCGTGAACCAAAAACCGTACTGTCCGAAAAACTACGACGGCAGCTTCCGCGGTCCGGTTACCATCAGGCAAGCCCTTGGTAACTCATTGAACATTCCGGCGGTGAAGTCACTGCGGCTACTAGGCCTGGAGACCTTTATTAATCAGGCCACCAAGATGGGTATCACCAGTTGGAAAGACCCCTCTAACTACGGCTTGTCACTCACCCTTGGTGGTGGTGAAGTCCGGATGATTGATCTGGCCCAAGCATTTAGCGTCTTGGCTAATCAAGGCGTAAAAGTACCTGTGACTCCGATTCTGAAAGTGGAAGACTACAAAGGAAACGTGATTGAAGAAGTAAATCTTGATGAGCGGAAGAAAGACCTGGCAGAAATGAGTGCCGATGAAGACGAGTTGGAAGTGGGAGATTTGGAACGCGTCATGAACCGCGCTCCGGCCTATCTGACCACCCATATTATGCAGGATAATAATGCCCGCGTCTCTGCCTTTGGACCCAACTCCAAGTTGGTTATCCCTGGCCAGATCGTCAGCGCCAAAACCGGAACGACGAACGACCTGAAAGATAACTGGACCGTCGGCTTCACTCCTGAGTTCTTAGTCATCACTTGGGTCGGCAATAATGACGGTTCGGCAATGAACCGCAATTTGGTTTCTGGCATCACCGGTGCGGCACCGATCTTTAACGACATCATGTCTTACATCTTGCGGGATCAGCAGCCCATCATTCCCGAAAAGCCGGATGACGTCACCGCCGGGAATGTATGTGTAACCGGCTTCCCTGCACAACCCGGTGAAAACTGCCCTCAGCAGCACCAAGAATTGTTCTGGCGGAAGTCTCAACCATCGAAAGCACAGTTTGTAACCAAAGAAGTTTGGATCCATCCGGAGACTGGCCTACCGCTGCAAGCAGGTGAGTCCACCGACGGCCTAGTGTTGCAGACCAAGACAGTTCTGACTGATCCGTTCACCACCGACTACTGTCAGGACTGCGCGCGGCCAGTAGACGAACAAGGGAAGACGGTCTACGAACAGCACAACGTCGACGCGACTACCATCTACAGCAACGAAGACGTCCAAACGAATCAAGAGTCACAAACTGCCCAGTGAGGGGAATCATGAAGGTTTGGCTATTCCGTATCTTTGCGATAGTTCTGATGGCGTTTGCAGGCTGGGGTGGTTGGTATTGGTATACCCATATTCACAATGTTTTTTTGTTGAATCCGTTTGCCAACTCTTTCGATGAAACTCCACCGCTGTCCGGATTAAAGTCCCCTGACTTTTTGGTCTATGGTTTTGCTCCTTACTGGAACCTAACCAAGACAGTTGTCCAACCTGAGCTGACCCACCTTGCCTACTTCTCGTTGGTGATTACGCCAGAGGGTGACCTAGACGGAATTTCCAATGAAGAAGCAGTTGACCCTGATGGTGATACGGGCAGTCGACGTTGGCGTTCTGAGCAGCTGAACACAGTGGTCAGTCAACTCCAGCCTCACCAAAAACTGACCGTGACTCTCACCCAGTTTGATAAAACCGGTATCGAAACTTTTCTGACCTCACCCTCTGCCCAAGCTCACTTTCAGGAAGCGCTCAGGAACTTTTTGAATACCACTACTCGCTCCGTGGCTGGTGTCAACATTGATATTGAGTATCCGGGAGAAGCGACGGACGAGGTCCGGCAGGGTTACGTAACCCTGGTACGTAACACTCGTCAAACGTTGGATGAGTATGCGCAAAGAGCGCGAAAAGAGAAGTTAAATCTGTCGATCAGCGTCTATGCCAATGCTGCCACCCGAAAGCTGCTCTGGGATCTACCGGCCTTAATTCAAGATGTTGATCACGTGGTAGTGATGGCCTATGACTTTCATCGCCCGTCTTCACCAGTAGCCGGACCCGTGGCACCGTTGTTTGGCGCTAAACAGAACTGGGATAACGACGTAGTGCTGCATATGAAAGAGTTTTTGGAGTTAATTCCGGCCAGTAAAGTTCTGCTGGGGGTACCGTTTTACGGATATGAGTGGGAAACCACTACGGGTGATGCACGCTCACTGGTTTTTCCGGGAACGGGGGCGACGGCAAGCTACAGTCGTGTGCGTCGATTGTTGACCAGTACCGAGTCTGCTGAAGTTGCAGATGGTCTGATCGTCCAAGGCTGGGACGAGGATGCGCTATCACCCTATGTCATCTTCACCAAGGATGACCGACAGCACGTGATTTATTATGAAGATGCACGTTCACTAGGCTATAAGCTCCAGCTGGTAAAAGAGCTTCGATTGGGTGGAATCGCCATCTGGGCACTCGGATATGAAGATGGTTCGCGGGAACTCTGGGACGCGATTGCAAATGAACTCTAGGAGCAGACTTGAGCCACGTATTGTTTAGTCAACCTTTTCTATAAGTCTTACAAATCTTATCAAAAACAGACAATTGAATACACTTCAGGCCGATGCTAAGATCTGGCGAAATGCCGAAGAAAAAGCGTCGTAGCCAGAAGAAAGTTCTCCAAGCTCCTCGCAAAAAGTCGCGCCTTCAAACTGCCAAAACACAACCCATAACCAAAGACAAGAAAAGCCGCGCTCACGCTAAAGCTGCAGCTCCGACCAAAGTAGCTGCTCGCAAATCCATCCGCAAAACAACCAGGAAAGTTACTTCCCTCAAAAAAACTCGTTCTAGAAAACGCCATGATGTACAGGTCTTTCCGGAGCCGTTCGGACATAGATTCATCAGTAGCATACGGCAGTTTGGTGCTGGCTTTTTCCGGGAGTTGATCTACCCGTTTTACTACTTGTTCAGGTATCACTTTTTTGCCACGTTGCTTTCATTAGTGATGACAGCACTCATTCTAGGTGGAGCGTATTACACCTACGACACTGCCTTTCGTGATTTGCCACAAGTCAGTCAGATTACGCAACGTAAACAACCACTGACCACCAAAATCCTCGATCGAAACGGAAAGGTCCTCTACAACATCTACAAGGATCAAAACCGGACACTCATTCCTCTGGATAAAGTCCCACCTTCTATGAAGCTGGCGACAATCGCGATTGAAGATCGTGACTTTTATTCACATCACGGCTTATCGATTCGTGGGATTGCCCGAGCTATTAAGGTTAATAGTGAGGGCAATCGCGTCCAGGGCGGGTCAACTATCACCCAGCAACTGGTGAAAATGACGCTGCTGACTCCGGAACGAACGTTTAAACGGAAAATCCGTGAAGCACTCTTGTCATTCCTGGTCGAACAAACCTACACCAAAGATGAGATTCTAGAGATGTATTTGAATGAAGTCCCTTACGGTGGCTCCACCTACGGTGTCGAAGAGGCAGCTCAACGCTACTTTGGTAAGTCAGCCCGGCAGCTCAACTTAGCAGAAAGTGCTTTCCTGGCTGGACTGCCGCAGTCACCTAGTTTGTACTCGCCGTTCGGTAGTTCACCCGAACTGGCCAAGCAGCGCCAACACGAAGTACTGCGTCGGATGGTGGAAGACGAGTACATCACTCAGGAGCAAGCAAGTGCAGCCGAACAAGCAGAGTTAGTATTCCGGCCGAACGTGACAGATATTCAGGCCCCGCACTTTGTGATGTATGTGAAGGATCTGTTGGCTCAGCAGTACGGAGAAGACCTAGTCAGCCAAGGTGGACTGGAAGTGACAACCACACTCGACCTGGATCTGCAGAACGAAGCACAGGAGATTGTGAGCAAAGAGATGGAGTCTCTGGCTAAGCTCAAAATCAACAACGGGGCAGCACTGGTGACCAATCCCCACACTGGTGAGATTCTAGCCATGGTCGGGAGCAAAGATTACTTTGATTTCGCCCATGACGGTCAAGTGAACGTGACGATGCGACCTCGGCAGCCAGGATCATCCATTAAACCAATCACCTACTCCGTCGCGTTTGAGAACGGGATGTCACCGTCGACGATGGTGCTGGATGCACCCGTTTCCTTCCAGACACCCGGCTCACCAGTGTACTCACCCAAGAACTACGATGGCCGTTTTCATGGTAACGTCACCCTCCGCGAGGCACTGGCCTCTTCCTATAACATCCCAGCAGTGAAAACCTTGGCCAGTATCGGCATCGATAACATGATCGACCAAGCTCAAGCCATGGGGATTACTACCTGGAAAGACCGCCAACGCTTTGGCCTTTCCTTGACCTTGGGTGGTGGAGACGTGCTGATGTCCGACATGGCAAAGGTCTACGGGACGTTTGCCAATGAAGGTGTCACCACTGATCTTTCACCGTTGCTGGAAGTTAAAACTGCTAAAGGGGACGTGCTCTATCACAACTTTTGTGCCCTAGATGGCCATGACTGTCAGGCAGTCAGAACTATTTCCCGAAAGACTGCTTATCAAATCACCGATATCCTCAGTGACAACGTGGCACGAACACCAGCATTCGGACCCCGCTCCGTACTCGATATTCCTAACCAGCAGGTAGCAGTCAAAACCGGTACCACCAATAACTTGCGGGACAACTGGACGATTGGCTACACCCAAGACCGCGTGGTGGCCGTCTGGGTCGGCAATAACGACAACAGTCCCATGAGCTACGTTGCATCAGGGATCACTGGTGCTTCTCCCATTTGGAATAAAATCATGCGCCTCACTCTTGATGATCAGAATCCGCATCAATTTCCACTGCCGGAGGGTTTAGTGAAGGTGAAGATCTGTGTGACCACGCGCACTCTCCCGTGTGCTGGTTGCCCGATCGTACGGGAGGAGCTGTTTGAAGTGGGGACTGAACCCCAGGCCGCATGTAATCCCGGCCAGTTTGCATCTCCGCCACTTCAACCTGCGCCTACCCGGATGCCCAACGTTCTGCCACAGATCAATCGCGTTCCCAACCCCACCCCCAAACCCCAACAGACGCTACGTGCTACCCCCAAGCCCCAAACGCCACAGCGACCTGCGGTGCAGGCAGTGCCACTTCGCTAACTTCGTCTAGCGCAAATCCTGAATATGCTGATTGAGAACTTCCAGGAATGGGGGCCGCCGCAGCCGCTGCTGCTCAACACCCCAGTCCGTGTACAGTTTATGTGTCAAAAGTTCATGACGGAAGATTTTGGCCCGCCACCTGGCGGCCAGCGCAAAGATATGTTTTCCTTTTTCCCAACGTTCATGACTGAGCAACTCCAAGTCATCGAGATCTTTCAGGACTTTTGCTTCGAGGGTCATCACTGGCAAAAACTGGAACTGCGCGTGCTTGCGGATCGCATAGTAAACCTGCTGACGGAGGGGCTTTTCCAGTCCAATCTCTTTGGCAGCTTTTTCAAATAGAACAGCCGACCCCATACCATCCCATAGCTGATGAAAGAGTAGCTGCAGGGTATTTTTACCGACGCGACCGGCTTTCCAAGAATCGTGCCAGCAGACACTCATAATCACCACATTTGGAGAAAGCACTTGGGCGAGTTTTGCGGAACGGCGCAGTAAGTAGGAAAAATCCTGAAGCATCCGTTCTACATGGCCGATGTCATGATATGGATCATGGCTGTGCTCCATGATGTCCAACGCTTGCTGGCAGAGCTTCAGTTCTGCGTCAGAAAGGTATGACCGGAAGGGCTGTAACGGATCTTTTTTCATCAACCACGGTTCATCATCCACAGTACAAGTGAGATAGCAATTGTCAGAATCAAGAGAACTGGAGCAACAAAACGTTCTTTTTGTTTTCTTTTTCGTTCTGTATCTTTGAGGAACTTACGTTCTTCCCGGGCGAGTCGTTTGGCTTCTTTTTCTGCTTCTACCTCTTCTGTATTCCGCTGTAGCTCGTCAAGTTGATCCAAAAGCTCGTGGTCGCCCTGGTCAACATTGACCCCTTCCTCGTCTTTCTTTTTCCCTAAGCCAAACAGTCCCATGACTACCCCTTTAAAGTTTTTGCTCGTTCCACAATTAAGTCGACAACTTCTTCAATCGTCAAGTTAGAAGTATCCAGCACCCAGGCACCTTCTACCACCTGCAACGGATCGACAGCACGGTGCATATCACGATCATCTCGTTCCTGCAGGTCTTTGTATACCTCTTCAAATGTAACATCCTGTCCCCGAGTCTGTAGCTCGTAGTGACGTCGTTTTGCTCTGGTTTCGGTGGATGCAGTCAGGTAAATCTTTAAGTTTGAGTTGGGCAAAACTTTGAAGGTAATATCTCGACCTTCCATCACCACGTCTTGGTGCTCGGCGATCTGCTGCTGTTTTTCGACCAGGTGTTCCCGTACTTTGGGGAGCGCTGCTACTTTTGAGGATCCCTGGCTGACGGCTTCAGTTCGGATTTCCCAAGAGGCGTCTTCACCATTGAGGAGGACGGTCGTCAACCGACCGTCTTGTTCACTTTCACCAGGATTGCGCATCTCGATCTTGTTTTGCTTCAGGAGTTCAACTAGTTTATCTTCTGATTCAAAGGGAAGGCTGTTGCGAAGAGCAATTAAAGCGGTCACCCGGTACATAGCCCCTGTGTCGACGTACAACAGGCCGAGGCGCTGGGCAACTAAACGAGCGACTGTTCCCTTGCCAGCAGCAACTGGCCCATCGATAGCGATGTGCAAAGGCATATCATTCTCCTTTTCCTTCATCCGGGCAGGGTTCAGTGATTGGTTATCGACGCTTCTTGGTTGCAGCTTTTCGGGGCGAGGCATGTCTGGGCTCATGCATCCATTCATCCCGGTCGCAGGTCAACAAACCACCCAAACCAACGAGGATGAGGATCAACGGCCACAGATTCCAGAACTCCCGAGGGAGTAGTCCCAAGTTAGATGCAAGGACGATAAGTCCCATTGCGATCATTGAGGCTGGCCAGAAAACTTTTTTGGGCATAGGATCTCCTTCCCGCATTATTTCAAACTTCAACTCATTTTGGCAAGTACGGGGAGAAAATGCACCCCCCTGGATCGAGCACTCAAGACGTATAATACGGCTATGATTTTGCTCGAGAATCGCAAAGCACGACAAGAGTACGAGTTCCTGGAAAGTTATCTGGCCGGGATTGTTTTGGATGGCCCGGAAGTTAAAAGTCTGCGTAATAAGAGCGGCAGCTTCACCGGTAGCTATATCAAAGTACTTGGCAATGAACTATATCTCCTCAACGCCCAGATCACCCCTTATGCTTTCGCCGATAATCATGATTATGATCCGAAACGGACCAGGAAGTTACTCCTCAAGCGACGAGAGATTGATACGCTTGTTGAGGCGACGTCCCAAAAGGGACTTTCACTGATTCCGCTACAATTTGAGCTGGTCGGCAAGAACATCAAGCTTCGTTTTGCTCTGGCGCGGGGTAAAAAACAGTATGAGCGACGTGCCGAGCTTCGTAAAAAAGCAATCGAGCGAGATATCCAACGAGAGATGAAGTCGAAAGTTCGTATTCGTTAAGTAGCCAGGGTCAGAGCTCAATCTCGTAGACGAGCGACCCGCTTAAGGCAAATGCTTTATGTTGCGGCTCGCTGGCGACAACAGCCGTCGCAGCGGCTAAATTTTCATTCTTGATCTCTTTGATAAACTGTCCTTCTTTATTCAACACGACCACTCTGCTTTTCTGCGGCTCGAGAACATATAAGTTCAACATTTCCGGTTTGGTAAAGAGAGTGATCGGAGAGCTAAACGGTTCTTTCATTCCGCTGACTGTAAAAGCAACTTCCCTGCCACTGGTCAACTTTTTAATCTCGCCGGTTTGCATACTCAGCCAAACGTCTCCGTCAATTGCGAAGGATTGAACCTGATTGAGATCGATTCCCTGACCCGCTTGGATCCAGGCAGTCGGTTTTCCGTCAAGTGAGTTGTCCGCGGTGTCATAACGGAAAATATTGTTCTGCTCCTTGCTCAAAACGTACAGATAGCGGTCGAACAGCCCCAACGTTTGACCAGTCTTGATCGGATCATCAGGATTCTCTACCAGACTGGCTACGTCAGTGCCGCTCAGCGTAAATCGGAAGAGTCCTTCCCCTAGGAAGTACAAGAACTGGTCATCGGCTACTAATGCTCGGATGTCCGGATACTCTCCGATTGGTAAGAGGGTTGGTTGTTTCCGTTCAATGTTGAGCGCCAAGATTTTCTTCTGGCCACTATCAAGGAAGAAAAGAGTGTCCAGCGTGGCATCAATGCGACTGGCAAGAAAGTTGGACTGAACTAACCGCAGGTCAAAGAAGATAGGCAAGTTCGGCAACTCTTCCTGGCCAGAAATACTCTGATAAAACTGACGGACCTCTTGAAGTTCTGCCAGAACGGCAGTCTGGAGGTACTGGGGTTGATTCTGCTTTTGCGACTCCGCCTCTAAGCTGGCGATTAACTGCTCAGCCCGTTGCCGGGCATCCACGGTGTTTTGCAACGAAAGCGTCCTGACCTCTTCAAACTGAATCTGAAATGGCTGCAGGGTTGCCTGGATCTGTTGCTGTTGTTGTTGCTGGCGATTCCGCCAAAAGACGAGAGCCCCCAGCAATAAAAGAATGACCGAAAAAAAGACGATCAAAACTTTGCCGAGTGAGCGACGCTGCTTTTGTCGAACATAGACATCTTTTGAGAAGAGCTGAGCGACCTCGTTTCTGATCAACAGTAGGGCCCCACCTATCCCCTTCAGGAGAGCTGTTACTTTGGAACCGCTGTTTGATGGCTGTATAACAACGCTCTCGCTGGCCGGGGTGGCCACTACTGGTTCGGCTGAGGCGTGAATATCTGCGGTCAATGCTTGATGGTCTTTTTCGGAGTCCACCACTGATAGCAGGGACACACCCGTCAATGCTTCGTCCGGAGCTCCGTCAAGCGCAGTACGTAGCTCAGCAGCATCGACAACACTCAGTACAGTTTCAGGCTGGGCTTTTAACAACTCACCCTGCACAACTTCTTGAAGTCCCTGTGCCGATCGAGTAAAGAGAACATAGATATCATCAACTTGAATTTTTCCTTCGAGGAGCTGCAGCGTGCCTTCCGCACTCAGGATCTGTCCGAGCTTATCGCCGCGCTTTAGCCAGACACTGCCTTGATAGGCAGCAAGAACAACGTGCTCGTCAAAAGTGCAGACGCCTACCAGTGATAACTCAACTTCCATCCTTCCAGCAGTCGAGACGCATCGATCAAGAAGCTGGTGGAATTCAAGCGTATTGGTAGGCTGTTCGTGGGTGAGCTGTTCCTGGCAATAACTGAGAAAAGCTTCCCCGGCGGTCGGAGAGGAAATAGCGTACAGGACCACCAAGTCTTGAGTGGGATGGATAATGACACCGGAACGTTGGTGCGCATCTGCTCGGCCAACTAGTGAGCGTTGGGTGAGTCTCAACATCGAGGACATTGTAACACTACATCAATGTCAGAAATGCAAATGCGAATGCAGCGATTGCCAACAATAAGTGCGCGAGACCAATCAGAAAGACGACACCGGAAAAGGGAGTGATGACTGTTTTACGCATCAGCTCGATCTGCCGGAGTGCGATGATGGCAAAGATGATGTAGAGGAAAAATCCCAAGTAGAACAGTATTCTGACTCCGCCAAGGAGAATATCATTCAGGGAGCTGGGAGAGAGCGTCGGAAACATTAGATTGCCCTCCGATCAAGTTGTTCTTGCTCTTCTTCAATCATCATTTCGTTGAGGAAAGAAACGACTTTACTGGGGTGCGGAACATTTTCAAACTCAAACTCGGTGACCGTACCGGCCGTCTGGATACGAACGTTGCCATAGTCAAAGATCGAGCCAAGTGCACCAGCTGTCGTTGCCGAAACATCTTCAATGTTGTCAATCTTGGCATAGGAAACGTTCTTGAACAGCAAAGAGTTGAAGTCAACATCGATGACTCTTTCGTCGGTAATGATGTAGACGTTGTAAAACCACGACAAGAAAACCTCAAGTGCATAACTGAGCACGATCAGGTACCAGCCGATGTTCGCTACAAACTGAAAGCGCGTAGGGAGAAAACTTAGCATGCCGATTGAGCTGACCAGAACAGGAACAAATAAAAGTCCCAGCACAATCAAGATATATTTCACTTGGGTGACTACATGTTGGCGGAGCAATAAGATGACTTGCTCCTCAGAGTGCTGCGCCTCGAATGCGACATTGAACGGCTTGGCGGCAAAAGCGGCAAAAACGTTGCGGGTGGGAGCTTCATGGCGCATCACATTTGAGTACTCGTCAACGTGTTTTGCGCGACGCTTTTCGTGAGTCATGCGGGGAGTGCTTTCTTCGGTATTCTCAGGAGCGTTTGAAGCATCAAGAACTTCTTCAGCTTCTTTGTGGAGACCAGGGGTACTCTCTTTTGGGGAGGAGGGTTTTCCAGTTTTCGATGAATCGAAGATTTCCGGCATGGACAGATTATAACAGCCTCGATAAAAACTGGGACTAGCGCTCAAGCACAGCCATGAATGCTTCCTGGTTGAGCTGAACTTTCCCGATCTCCTTCATCCGTTTCTTGCCTTTGGCCTGTTTCTTGAGGAGCTTCTGACGACGGGTAACGTCTCCACCATACAGATGTGCCGTCACATCTTTGCGGTAGGCTTTGATCGTCTCTCGAGCAATGACCTTACCGCCGATGGCAGCCTGAATCGGAACCTCAAACTGTTGCCGGGGAACGACTTCTTTAAGGCGTTTGACGAGTGCTCGACCGATCTTCTCGGCATTTTCCCGAACCACGATCACTGACAAAGCATCGATCTGCTCGTGCTGGACAATAATGTTCAACTTCACTGCGTCCACCGGGACATAGCCGGTGACGTCATACTCCAACGAGGCAAACCCTGAGGAAACTGACTTTAAGTGGTCATGGAAGTGAACGATAATCTCCGCCAGTGGCAGCTCATACTCAATCCGAACCCGCGTCCCGACATCCTGCATGCTCAACAGCTTGCCACGGTGATCCTCAGCCAGCTGCATCACTGCTCCCAGGTAACTCTTGGGTGTAAACAGAATCGCATGTGTCATCGGCTCTTTAATCTGACGAATGGTAGCAGGGTCTGGCATCTCGGCCGGGGTTTTGACCACCATCTCAGTTCCGTCCGTCCGCTCCACTTCATAGGTAACTGATGGTGAGGTGGCGATTAGCTCCAGATTGAACTCACGTTCCAGGCGTTCACGGACAATTTCGGCATGCAAGATACCCAGAAAACCAACTCGCAAACCGTTTCCCAGCGCGGGAGAGTGGGTCCCACTGAAACGCAGAGCTGCGTCATGGAGAGAGAGCTTCGCCATCGCATCTTGCAGCAAGACAAAGTCATCACCGTCAATTGGATAAAACTCCATATAGACCATCGGTAGTGGCTCTTTATAGCCCGGAAGCCGTGTCACATGATCTGCTGCGCTAGTAGTGGTAATTGTGTCTCCGACAGTCACCTGACTAACTTCTTTCAGGCCTGTACAGATGTACCCCACTTCCCCTGCTTCCAGACGGTCGGTCGGTGTCATATGAGGGGTGAAAACACCCAGCTCGATCGGCAAAAAGTTGGCCTTGGTGGCCATCAGCTGCAGCTTCTGTTTGTCCAGTACGCCATCAATCACTCTGATATAGGCGATCACACCCTTGTGCTGGTCAAACTGGGAAGTGAAGACAAGAGCGCGTAGCGGCGCATCTTTCTTCCCTTGCGGTGGCCGGATGTACTTGGTGACAGCCTCCATTAGTGCTTCCGTGTTCTGACCCGTCTTGGCAGAAACAGCCACGATCTTCTGTTCCTCGACGCCGAAAAGCTCCATCAGCTCCAGTTTGGCTGCGTCAACGTCGGCAGAGGGAAGGTCAATCTTGTTGATAACGGGGATAATATCGAGTCCGAGTTCTTTGGCTTTCTCGTAATTGGAGAGAGTCTGGGCTTGGACTCCCTGAGTTGCATCGACCACCAGCAGCGCTCCCTCACAAGCAGCCAGGGAACGACTCACTTCATATCCAAAGTCAACGTGTCCAGGGGTGTCGATCAGGTTTAGGATCGTACCGTGGTACTCCATCCGGACTGGGGCAAGTTTGATGGTGATTCCCCGTTCTTTCTCGATGGGATTACTGTCCATCAAGCGCTCGGTAAACTCACGCTGAGAGACAGTGTGGGTGAGCTCCAACAAACGATCGGTTAACGTCGTTTTGCCGTGATCGATGTGCGCGATGATTGAAAAGTTTCTGATATCTGGCAGATTCGTGAGAACAGCTTACTTCTTCGTAGTTTTTTTGGCCGTCTTCGCTTTGGCTGCTTTAGCTTTTGCCTTTGGGGCAGCTTTTGGGGCTGACTCGGCAGGGCTACTGGCTTTTTTGGCCAGTTGGCTCTTCATCCGAGCTGCTTTTTTGCGATGAATAATATGGCGTTTAACGGCTTTGTCGATGGCTGAGAAAGCGTTGCTAAGGTTTGATGGTTCAGCCTTTTTCTTAGCTGCATCAACAGCAGTTTTCAGGCGGGAACGAACCGGAGTATTCACTTTGGCCTTGCGTTTGCTGACTTGTAAGGCTTTCTTAGCGTTTCGAAGAATTGGCATGTTTTTCCTTTACTAGAGGCGTAATTGTACTAAATTCTTCTCAAGAATACAAACACTTCTTGGGAGGGGGTTATTGCCTATTCTGGACGCAGTAGTGGGTACCTGTGCCGGGAGTTCTAAAAATACATCTGAAAGAACCCGTAGTATTTCCTGTCCCAGTTTAACCTGCACAGTTGCCGTTCACTTTTTCGAGAGGCGCACTGACGCAAAATCGAGTCTGAGGATTTGCCCCATCTGCTCCGTAATAATTCTGTGACATTGAGCGAATCTGGTATACATAAGTGGTGTTATTAATTGGATCAACTGGTGTCATCCCAGAGGGGAAATAATTTCCTATAGCTACCGTTGCCGAAGACAGGTTCCCAGCAGCATAGGGATATTCACCGTTTGTTGTATAGTACTGCTCCAGTGCTTTACTAGCTGCATCCACATCAGCTCTTCTTTTGGCATCTCGAGCGTTTTTCTGCGTGTTAGAAAACGCCACAATTCCAGCTGCCATGACTATTCCCATAATGGCTACTACTACCATCAGTTCAATCAGTGTAAATCCTAAAAGACGAAATGCGACGAGCGTACGCGACGAGGTGTGTTGCTCAACAGTCTTATCATATCATTCTTTAGATTGCTCTGTCAACCTTTTTTATTAATAGACTCAAACGTTACCAAGTCAGAGAACTCTCTCTTTTTCAGTATAGCAAAAAGCGAAACGCATAGTTCCGCATCTACCGATTCAAAATTACGTTAAGATATAGCTGTATGGTTTTCCGGCTTCCCAAAATCCTGAGTACTTATACCGAGTGGCTTGAGAGACAGCAGACCAGCATCCTTTCGGCTGCGGTCATTATTACGGTGGCGAACATCGCCTCGGCAGTTTCCGGATTGGTCCGGCAGCGCCTGCTCATTTCTCACTTTTTTGACACGCTCTCTTCCCGACAAGCTTACGAGGCCTTCCTGGTCGCTTTCCAGATTCCGGACATGATGTTCCAATTGATTGTCTTGGGTGCCGTTTCAGCTGCCTTCATTCCTATCCTGACCCTCTACAAAGATAACCACGAAGAAGAGCTACGTTACATGAACTCAATGATGAACAGTGTGCTCTTGATCTTTATTGTGGTAGGGATTGTGGTCTTTATCTTTGCTGAGCCACTGACCAAGTACCGGACCGGTGAGGCATTCACTCCTGAACAGCTAACGATTGCCGTTCATATGACCAGAATCATGGTCTTTGCCCAGTTTTTCTTTGCGATCTCTAACTTCTTCACCGGCATGCTCCAGTCATACAAACGCTTCATTGTTCCGGCCGTTGCCCCGATTTTGTACAACATCGGGATCTTGGCTGGTGCCTTTCTGTTATCGGCCCAGTTTGGGATCTACGCAGCCGGTATTGGCGTGGTGATCGGAGCTGCCCTCCACATGCTGGTCCAGCTTCCCCTTGCCTTCAAGTTGGGCTTTCGCTTCAAACCGATCATCGCTGTGCGTGATCCCGGAGTAGTTCGCACCTACAAGCTCACTCCTGCCCGTACAGCCAGCTTGGCGATCAATCAGGTCCAGCAGTTATCTGATGGATTTTTTACGACGACGATTGGCAACCTCAGCTACTTGGTGATGAACTTGGCATCAGCGTTGATCACTATGCCGATTCGTTTTTTTGGCGTCCCGATCAGTCAGGCAGCCTTGCCGTTCTTATCCGAAGAGGCAACCGACAAGGATCTCTCCCGTTTCAAGGACCTTGTCCTTAAGTCGATCCATCAAATCTCATTTCTTGCCTATCCGGCTGCCGTGCTTTTACTGATCCTCCGCGTCCCCATTGTTCGTATCGTCTACGGAACACGCAACTTCCCTTGGGAAACGACCCTGATGACTGGGCGGGTGGTGGCCATTATTACGCTTTCAATTGCGGCTCAGGCTATTGTGCAGCTGCTGATCCGAGCCTTCTATGCACTGAAAGATACCAAGACACCACTCTATATCACCATCATTACCGTCTTTTTCTATGTAGCCGGCTCGGCATTCTCAGTCTTTGTCCTGAAAGCTGGAGTTATTGGCCTGGCGGTGGTACTAACTATCACTAACATCTTAGAAATGATCTTTTTCTTGTTCTATCTTGATAAAAAGGTCCGTGGTTTTGTGCGCAAGGAGTTCTGGATTCCACAGCTGAAGATGATCGTGACCAGCTTTTTGATGGCCGTGTTTCTGTATCTGCCGTTCCGCATTCTGGATGAGTTGGTCTTCGATACCAGCCGGACGATGGAGCTGATTCTGTTAACACTCAGCACGGGAACAATCGGTATGTTGGTGTATGTCTACTTTGCGCTGCTCCTCGACATCCGTGAGCTCTATATCTTTACCAACTTGGTCAATAAGTTTGGCAACTGGCAAAAAACACTCTCCAAGAGCAGCGAAGTATTGGTGGAGTCACCCAATCTGACCGACGACGTTCAGCCGTAATTTTCTGCCTGACAACAATCCTATTCTTGGTCTCTAGTTGAACTGTGTGTACAATGGAAATCGAATGAAGAAGCCTGCCAATATCAAGGTTAATTTGCTGCCGAAGGATCCTTTCCTCAGTACACCTGTAGGGAAGCTGTTGCAGTGGGCCTTGAGCATTGGTCGGTATCTGGTGGTCTTTACTGAATTGGTAGTGATCATCAGCTTTGCCAGCCGTTTCACGATTGACCGGCAAATCACCGACTTGAACGTCGCCATTCTCCAGAAAGAAACAATTATCGATTCCTATGGCGACCTCGAGCAGAACGTCCGCAACGTCCAGAAAAAGATCGAGACTTATCGACAGGTCGAACAACAGGAGAATGTAACTGATATTTTCCCGGTATTAACTGAAGTTACTCCTCCTGACGTGGTGCTGACAGATCTTCAGATGCGTCCAGGCCGCGTCACTTTGACCGGGATTACTCCTTCAAACGTTTCATTAGGAATTCTGATCAATAACTTACAAGTATCCGGACGGTTTAGTGATATCTCGGTTGAACGTATTGGAACTGCCAAAGATACGAATAGCGGATTAGGCTTCAAGATCGAAGCAAACGTCAGGAAAGTAGCAACCACAAATGCCAACCAGTAGAAGTCGACAACTGACGACCATGCTCCTCCAGTTCTATGACCGGCCAATTGCCAAGGTTTCGCTGGAGCTGTTCTTCACCATCAGTGCGGTGATTATCTTTGCCGTGTTTGCGATCCGCCCGACTCTGCAAACCATGGGGACATTGATCAAAGAACTCGAAGACAAACGTGCCCTCAATCAGCGGCTCGCCCAGAAAGTCGCTGCGCTCTCTACTGCACAAACCCAGTATGAAGCAGTCAGAGAGAGGATCTCTCTGTTGGATGAAGCCATTCCGCCGACCCCCCAGTTTGAGAAAGCCCTACTGATCATCGAAAAGTTGGCAAGTGAAAGCCAGCTGACCATCATTAACCTGCAAGCTAAGGAAGTCCCCAAAGAGCCTGATCCTGCAGAGGACGTTCCTTTTGAGCAAAAAGAACGAGCGACGCGATCGATCGTTCTGACTGTGACCGGTGACTATCCGACCATTCGTCAGCTGATTGAAAATATTCAAGCTCAGCGGCGGGTATTGATCGTTGATACTGTGGTCTTCTCAGTCGTGGAACAACGGGGCAAGAAAGTTCTGCAAGCTGCCATCACTGTCAACGTACCGTTCTTCGCACCGGACTTAACTAAGCCGGCAGATCCGAGCCCGACACCTGATGACATAACACCATAACTATGAAATCACAGCTTTCGCAACTCCAGAAAAAACAGACACTCCTGAGGATTTTTATCTTTACGTTGGTGACGATCATCGTTTGGGTGGGTGTCACTCTGCTGCGCACTCAACAAGAAACTGGAATTCGGCCAGAGCTGAACAAAAAGGCAGAGGCACTCAACCCGAATGTGAGTGCCGAGACTCTAGATCAAATTGAACAGAAACGAGCCTTCACTGATGCAGATTTGTCTGACTTTCCAATCTACTCGATCGTGACCCTCAAAACCGGTGAGCAGCAGTTGGTCGTGTTCTCAGCTTCTGACAAAGCCCGTCGTGAAGTGACGCTGGAAAGCGGCACTCAGCCGCCAACCTCTTCCGTCCCACCGACTACTCTGGAAACGACTGATCAAGGTCCAACAGGCCCGGTCGAAAGCACTGTGACAGTCGAGAACTCTTCAAGCGTGGCTCCAGGGGCTCAACCGGTTTCTCCACCAACGGAGTCAGTGCCTCCAGCAACCGTACCGTAAGCTCCCAAATACCGTCATAGTTCGATCCGTTTTCTTCGTCTCTTCTTCGCGTTGTTTTACCAGACCAATTTATCTACAGTAGTAAGGAAATGAAATCTGCGTTTGCCCAACGTCAAATTCCGACATTGCTTGGCTTAGGTGTTTTGATTGCCGCCCTAGTGGGTGGTATTGCGTTGATCGGAACTGGGGGAGGTGTTTTCGCTCCCCGGGCAACTCCTCAGACAACTCCCAAAAACTTAAAGATGACGAACATCAAGGACACCAGCTTTACGGTCTCGTTCATGACCGATGAGGCTACCAGTGGCTTTGTGAAGTACGGTAAATCGCCGGATGCTCTCCAAACTCAGGCCAGTGACGATCGAGACCAACTGTCCGGGAGTGTCGGCCAATATAACTCACACTACATTACCCTCCGTGACCTTGATCCAGATACCCAGTATTACTTCACCGTCGGGACAGCATCAGTGCCTCGTTTTGATAGCAACGGGACACCATTTAGCCTTAAGACTGCCAGTCGGGGCGGAAATCCGACTGCGGCTAAGACAGCCTACGGTACCGTCAATGCCGCGAGCGGAGCACCGGCAGACGGAGCAATCGTGTACATGAATATCGACGGTGTCAGTGAGTTATCGGCGCTCGTCAAAGGATCCGGCAGTTGGGCTATTCCACTTTCCAACGCTCGAACTACTGATCTTTCCGGATACGCTAACTTACAACAAACTGACCTCGTCAGCATCTTTGTTCAAGGTACTCAACTCAGCGAGACGGCCACTGCCCAAGTGACGGTAGCCGAAACGCAGCCTGTTCCCACACTAGTACTGGGAGTAGGTTCCGGGGCAACGATCGATACAGGCTTGCAAGCTGATGCCTCTCAGGCTTTCAGCGCTGAGACAGAGACTACTGCTGACTCTCTGACAGCCCTTAGTCAAACGACTGAGTCAAGCGACTCTTCCGAAGCCTTTGTGAGTCCATCTGTCGAACCATCTGTGTCTCCACTCTCTCAAGAGAACTCTGAAGCTACTGCTTCCCCGACTGTCGTCCCAAGTCCCAGTACTCAAACCGTCGATACCGTTGATCTTTCTATCCCTGAACAACAAACCGTTGATACTACCACTCCGACCATCACTGGAAAGGTTACGCCGAATACTGTCGTCTATGTAGAGATCCACTCCGAGACAGAGATTACTACTCAAGTCACCACTGATGAAAACGGTGATTTTGTGCTGCCACTCGCCAGCACTCAAGGGTTAGAGCCGGGAGAGCATACTGTTACCTTGACGTATACTGACCCGAACACAGGGGAACAAAAGCAAGTCACTCGAACTTTTTTTGTTTCAGGCACTCTTGCACAGGCCAATCCCAGCCCCTCACCATTTGGGACGTCCAATCCGTTTACGATTCCGTCCCCCTCTCCGTCCCCTTCGCCGGAGCTCTCACCTTCTCCGACAGCAACAGAGAGCGCAACCGCTTCTGCTTCTCCACGAGTGGTGATGCCAGCAACTACGAGTGCTATTCCTCGATCTGGCTCAACTGAGATTACTATTGGCTTAATCCTGGCCGGATTATTTATGATTGGGTTAGGTGTGTGGAGTTATCGCTACAACATGACTCAAGCACTCATTGATTCCGAAGAAGAGTCCGCCTAACATACAGAAACTGTGTTGAGTTCTTCATACCACTTTAGCTGGCAAAAACGAACGCTTGACGTCTGTTTAGCGCTGACCTTTTTGATCTTTTTATTCCCGTTGTTTTGTGGCGTGGTACTGCTCGTACTCGCCACTTCCGGTACCCCCATTCTGTTTTGGCAGGAGCGGCTGGGACATAACAAGAAGCCATTCAAAATGCTGAAGTTTCGTACTATGCGCCCAGGAGCCGAACAGATGAAGGAGAAGTTAATTCCTCATAATGAAGCTCCCTGGCCGATGTTCAAGATGAAGAACGATCCGCGTTTTACTCAAGTGGGCAGGTTTCTTTCCCGGAGTGGTCTAGATGAGCTTCCCCAATTTTTCCAAATCTTGACTGGTGAGATGAGCTTTGTCGGTCCGCGACCACTGCCAGTACCTGAGGCCAAAAGCTTACCCCGTTCGTGGGCATTTCGTTATGAGGTCAAACCCGGTATTTTATCCGAGTGGGCAATTGCGCCGGATCGGTATGCGTCACTAAAACGCTGGCGCGAACTGGAGCTGGAAACTGTTAAAAAAGGCTCACTCTTCAATGATCTGCGGATCATTGGCCGCGGGTTTTTCTTTATGGTGTACGCCAACAAAACGCTACTCACCGATAAACCGAAGGTACGAACTCGCCGTCCTCGCCCAAGTGTAGCGACGCAAAACTTGCCGATCGGCAGTCGAAAACGAGCGCCGCTTGGGTCGTTTGCGTAAAAGTCTTCTGAGTACTCTATTGAAGTCCGACTGACTGCTGGCTGCAAAAGTTTCTATCAGTGGCAGTGATGCAAAATCATCAGGTAATATTCCATGTGCTAATAAAGATGGTGTGTGAACCGCTACGGCCTCTAAAATCGTGATCGGGAAGCCTTCCAGCTCCGACGGCAGGACAAGATAGCGTGCCTGGGCCAACACTTCCCATTTTTCCTGACCAATTGCGGATCCATACCAAGTTACGTACTTACTCTGGTACTGTTGGCGGAGCTTTCGCTCATACCCGGGTGTGTTTCCGTGTGTTCCGACAATTAAACAAGGAACACCAGTGGTGGCACAAAACTCAAGCAACCACTCCACTCGTTTCTCAGGAACTAGTCTCCCCAAGTACAGTAAGTAGTCCTCTCTCGAACGAGGCAACTGAGAAGCTCTGGGCTGAGGAAGTCCCGGATAGGCTAAATGGCATGGTCGGTGAGTAATCTGCTCGATCTTTTGCGCCAGGACTTCGGTGACCGCAAAGAGTTCTGCGGGTCGAACGACTTGCATCATGGCACTGAACGCAAACCGGAAGCCCATCCGTTCCCACCGCGTCCATTTTTTCCGTTGCCAGTCTAGGCTGTGGATCGTTACCCAAACTTTCTTTCCACACAACACAGGTAACCAGGAAAAAATAGCCATGCCCGCAGTGTGATACCAAACGATGTCAGTGTGCGTTATGCAAGCCAAGAGAGAAGAGGTGAAACTGTAGCTAAGAGCTTCGAGAACGCGTCCGGGGAGTGCCCAAAGTCCTTTGACTTTCACTCGCGGGATCGGCTCGCTGGAAACGACTTGCTCCTGATACGTCGAGCGCGTCAGGACCGTTACCTCTACTTCTTTGTCCTGCTCCACCATTGCCGAGACAGCAGAGTAAACATAGGTTTCCACACCACTGGTGCCCACAAAGTCAGCAGGGAATGCTCGTGGCCCAATAATGAGAATATTTTTCATGATTGCACTGATCGATGTGTTGCAAGTCTTTGTATGTTCTGAGCAAAAAGTTCGGGCCGAAACTTTTGTGCCTGTCTAAAACAATCTATCATTTTTAGTGGTCTTTTTTGAAGCTTCTGGATCACTTTCATGAGTGACTCTACGGTACGTTCTTCAAAGAAATACCCTGTTTCCCCTTCCTTCACCGTTTCCACCACTCCACCACTCTTATATGCCAAGACTGGGACGCCAGCTGATTGTGCTTCGACCGGGACAATTCCAAAATCTTCGTCCTCTGCAGCATACAGGAGGGCAATAGCAGACCGATACACTCTACCAAGTTTTTTCTCTGGAACAAATCCCAAAAACGTTACGGACGGTCCGGCCTCTTTCTCAAGCTCTTTTCGCAGATAACCATCACCGATCACTCTCAGCGGTAAACCAAGCTGGGTACATGCATCAACAATCAGCTTGATACCCTTCTGTTTGACTAAGCGACTGTGTGCCACGAAGTACTTTGGCTCTTTACGCGTTTTCTTCAGAACAGGATACGATGAAAACAGCAGCTCAACCGGTGGTGGAACAACCAGCGCGGGACGTTTATAAATCTTTTTAACTCGCTGCTGGACTTCCCGTGAGTTGACGATGATCACATCCGGCTGTTTTCCTGCTTGCTGGTCGATCTGCCGAAGCCAACTCAGAAACGTTCTCCATATGCCAATCCGCGTAAACATCGAAAGCTCATGAGCGTAGCCGTACAAGAAACGTGGCGGAGTGTGCAAATAGCAGATATGCAGCGCGTCAGGGCGTTTCTTCACCAGCTTTGAGTTATAAGAGTGGCTTGATGTGAAGATCAGATCGTATGCCTGAAGATCAAGCCTGGCAAAGTACCGCCAAGCTAACGGCTTCAGTAATGAAAAGTACTGTTGGAGGTTTGCTAGCCAAGGCAAACTTTGCAAAGGGGAACATCGCCAATCATATTTTCCAAACTTTTGGTCGATCTGTGGGTTAGCCCGATTGATGAAGAAGGTAAAAAGGTCAGCATCAGGGTAGAGTTTGATTAACGTCTCAAGAACCTTCTCCGAGCCGCCAAACTCAAGCAAATTATCTTGAACTATAGCAACTTTTTTCTTCATAATGCCGGAATCGTTGTATTGTGATACGTACGGAAGTTATAAGGTGCCAACAGGGTATCAAATCTTACGTCGTTGTACCCGCGTAAGGTTATCTTTCTGTATTCCAGTAGTCGTGGTAGCTGCCATACCGTCTCTCCCCAGATTCTCGGATAGGTCAGGATTCCGCAACTCCACGAACCATAGATCAACACCCAAGCTTGCACCAGTAAGATATTCAGGACATTTCGAAGTATCTCCCTACCGGGCCAGCAGCAAATCAGTACCCATAGAATATTTCTGTAGGTTTGATAGAGAGCGAAAGTATTGCGCCGGCCGCCGGAACTGACTGAGCCGTGGTGATACGCAATAAGTTGCTCTGCTTTTTTGATCTCTCCACTACTCATCAGGATCCTGATACTCAGATCAACATCTTCGAGGTAGTAGTAGTAGATCGGATTAAAAAAGTAGCCATACCTCTCAATGAGCTTTTCCACAAACTCCCACCGTAGCAGCATACAGCCGGCAGTTGCCAGTGTCGTCGGAATCTTCCGATCACGACAGTTTTTGGCATATCCTGACCGGAAATACTCAACGCCAAAGACGTCAATCTGGGTTGGATCTGCTGCTTCCAGCATCACTGGCGCATAGACTGCTGGTTGTCGCTTGGAACGACTCTTCTCTTCTTCTAGTGCAAGCTGCTCAAAAAAGTTCTCTGCTATCCATGCATCGTCATTGAGCAAAAGCAGCCAACCTGAGTGATCCATACGTACTTTGGGCAACAGAAAACTCACTGCAGTGTTATTGAGATCTGCAAAGCCGGAATTGGGAGGAGCTTGGATAAACCGAACATGTTTAAACTCGTTTTTGAATGTTCTTGAAGGCTGTGAGGTAGAGACGACACAGATCGTGATCTGCCAATGGGAGCGTTTCTTTTGTTGCTCTATGCTCGCGATTGCCTGCCGAAGGAAAGGTCGCTGAGCCATTTTCAATGTAGAAGGAATAATGACTGTAACGTGGAGATCAGTCATAATAGGTATCGTATGTTTACTGCTGTTGCAGAGAGAAAACAGCTTTTCTTTTTTACGCTTTTTTTCTCTGCGTGTTATTTCTTGCTATTGTTTTTGACAGAGGGGTTTTACTCTCTATGGATTACACCAGCCCTCTTGCTATTGTACGGTGTTACTGCTTGGTACCTTCTCTTCAGAGAAAAGACAACAGTTCGTCAGCTTGATACTAGAGTCGCGATCGGCGGAGCAGTCGTGCTATTGGTACTACTGGCTCTTACTCCGTGGAGCCTCTCAATGCCAGCTAGCATCTCGCGGTGGACAACTTTAGCCCTGGGAGGTATCACTTTCCTCTTCTTTTTTACCACGCCTATTCTACAAAAACTTTCTCTCCGAACTCTTTTTACTAGCATGATTGTGCTCCATGCCCTCTTCGTGCTATTGGCACTCTTTGTGTTTGTTATTCCGGGATTGGGCGACTTCCTGCCCAGTGAGAATCTATTGAGCTTCACTGTCGGACACAATCATTCCTACATTTTGTATCTGATCTCCCTTCCCCTGTGTTTATACTTCAGTACGCAGAGTAAAAGAAGTTGGGTGTGGCTTCTCTTAAGCGGTGTGTTCATCTTTGGAATCATCCTCTCTTTCAGTCGGGTAGGACTCTTTTTACTCTTGATAGAGTTGATTTACTTTGTCGTCGTTCACCTTCACGGACAGCGCCTCGCACTTCTGAAACATCTGAGAACTCTGGCACTGTTATGCAGTATCTTGGTGATGATATATGGCGGATTGTTGTTCTTGCTCTCATTTTTTCCGCAACTGAGCTATGGCACAAACTGTATTGTTCCTTTCTGGAAAGCCCAGTTCTGTAAAAACTTTGGAGCAGAGAGTCGTCCTCACTACTGGCAACAAGCACTGCAGGGTATTAAAACAAGTCCAATCTTGGGTACTGGAGGTGGAACGTTTAGCATCCTCTCTTTCCGCTACCGTCAGCATCAGGATGAGTACTCAGCCTACCCGCACAACGAGTATCTGCAGCTGATCGTGGAGTATGGCGTTGCAGGGTGGCTGATCGTGGCAGCGATAGCGATCAGCCTGCGCTTCATGTGGCAAAGGTGGCACCAAGTCTCCGATCTGGCACGCCTGCTTATTTTTCTGAGTACGGTAACCGCGTTTGACTCGCTTTTCAACTTTAACTGGAGTTTTGTAGGCATCTTTGTGTTGGAGTCTCTTCTGTGGGCCGTGACGCTCAAAACAATCCACCTGGAGTTAGCTTCCAAAACTAAGAAAAGTAGCAGTCCACGCCTCATTTTTTTGGCTCTTCTGAGTGTAGGAGTGCCTCTCTGTTGGTTGTCTGCACGGTTTCTGTCAGCTGAGCTCCTGCTCAATCAACGCGACGAAGAGTATCTGCGACGTTTTCCTTATATTTCAGGGCGGGCCGAGCGAGCGTACTTTGACTCACAGACTTCTTCCGGCACTAAGGAGATGATTGAGGATCTGTATCGGAACAACGAAACCCTTGCTTGGCTGGCTGCGAGCAGGGCGGTAAGTCCACATACACAGCGGGATCTTTACCAGCGGTACTTAGAGCTCAATCCGATGAATCATGAGGCTCGGGTCCGTTTGATGATCGCTGCTACTCAAACCAATGATCCAAAGATTGTACTTACTCAACTGAACTGGCTATTGGATTTTTATTCTGTGACCGAAAAGCATACGATCAGGGACATTGAGCCCCAGTATTTGGAACGATTGATCAACTATGCGAACTCACTCAGTGCCGAAAATTCTGCTACGGCAGTGGACGTTACGCTGCTGGCATATCAATTTGAACCTTGGCGGATAAATGAAGTGCAAACGATTTTTCTTCTTCAGCCACAAAAGTTTCCTCAGCAAGATGTTGCCAAGTTGCTCGATTCACTTGCTCCCTACCGACTCCAGTTTTATCTTAGTTCTCTCAATCCGTGGACCTGGGAGAAGATGCTTACTGCAGGCACCCATGAACGCTGGGCGGATATGAATCTCTATCTCAAACTTATCTTGGTCTATACAGATTGGGATCCGCATGTTGTCTGGGCTACTATTTCTCGACTAATCACCAGTAAGTTAAAGGATCCTGAGTTCTCCGATTCTGCCCCAAAAAAGAAGGCTTTCTTAGATGCCTGGAGAAACAGTCTTGAAACCCTGGAAAAATTTGGTACTGTTGGCGATAAGCCTCTCGACACTAGTGGATGGTCAGAGCAGATTGAGTCGTTTGCCCATTAACGCCTCCAACAAAAACATGGCGAGTGCAAAGTATCCTTTTTTTTCTAGCTACCCACGTGTGTGCGGAGTAGTTTACGCGCTAAAGAGTGACACAATTCCGGATAAACGCATCTCTTTGGCACTGGCATCCGGAAATGAATGGGAGGCGCTACGTATAGCTTTGGAAACTACGGCTCGAAGACATCGGTATATTGCGCTGTGTCTCTATTTTTTGACTAAGCGGCTGCATTGGCTTCCACCGTTGGCCGTGACGTTGTGGTTTTGCCGAATAATTGGACCCGCTAGCTCCTGGTTCGAGTACCTACAACGGAGTTCAACTCGGCCATCATTGTTAACGGCGACTTCCATCTACACCCAACTTTTCTCTAAAAACAAAAAAGAAACTGGCTATATCCTCGACTTGGGTTGCGGACTAGGGCAGCTTCCCCAACGATTCCCCCGGCAACCTCATCGCCGTTGGATCTGCGTAGATAAAAACTTCTTCTCACTCTTTTTAGCCCAGCTTTATCACCGTCGCTCTGACATCATCTATGCGTGTGCTGACGTTGAGATTCAACATCTCTTCCCGAAGAGCTTCTTCTCTTCAGCTGTTTGTATTGACTGCTTCGACTTTATCTACCAGAAAGACAGCTTCCTGAGATATATCGCTCAAATCTTGAAAAAAGGTGGGACGTTTGTGATGATGAACATTCACGAGGAGCAGCCGGGAACTGAGCTCTGGGGATATGGGATCAATCGCACAGAAGTCAAAAAACTTTTGTTGGCCGACTTCCAGAAAATTACTTGGCATGACCTGAACTTCCCTCTCCATAGTCAAAAACGTTCTTTGAGGGAAGTAGATTCGATGAGGTATAGCTTTGTAGCGTACAAGTAAAACTACCGTATTGATGAGTGTTTTATGAAGATATTAGCGATTCTCGAACGCAATCCCGGAGGAGAGTACGCGGCTGCTCGAGCCCTCTTACATGCGTTAGAAGATAACGACTGTCAAATCGAGCTCGAAGAGCTATCTCCGCTTCAAACAACCGGTCTTTTTTCATACTTTGGCTGGATTCTTTTTTCGGTCTTCCGATCAGCGAAGTTGGCGGCGCACTACAAGGAAGGACGAGATGTTTATACGACTACCTATGTAGCTGCCCTTGGCATTTTACTACTGCGTCCCTTCACCCATCAAAAGCTGAGCTTTCATTATCACGGGAGTCGGATTCCGGCACCAGCTGGGAGAGACTGGCCGGCACTTCGTAAGTTGACACAGTCAGTTAAACACACTGTGGTTATGCAGTTACACCGGATTGTCTTTTCAAAAACTGACCTACTGATAGTCCCCTCTGCCAAAATCCTTGAACAACTTCACACCGAGTTCCCCACACTAACCGATCGGGTGGCTCTTATTCCGAATGGTGTTGATACTCAATTTTTCCAACCGATCTCAAATGCAGAAAGACAGTCACTCCGTAAGCAGTACCGCATTCCCAACGGCTCGTTTGTCTGTTTAGTCGTTTCTCGGGTCAACGCCGAAAAAGGCTTGATTGAATCCGTAGAGCTTGTCCGGGCCATCCAACGTTTCAGCAGGCATCGAGTTTTGGCGGTTTTTGCAGTTCCCAGTCAAGGGAACGATAGCCAGTATCTGCACCAGTTCTTGACGCATCTGCGTTCTTCGGAGGTTCCGCATCTGATTTTTGAAGATCATCAACAGCTGAATCAGCTTTACCAACTCAGTAACTGTGTTTTAAGTTGTTCACGACGGGAGGTATTTCCCCTTGTTCTGCTGGAAGCTGCTGCCTGTGGTACCCCATACTTTGCTGAGCCGAACGGCGCAATAGAGTATTATCTTCAACAGATCGATCCACAGCTAGTTCTGCCTCAGTCTCAGCAAGCTGCTGCCCGAAGAGTATTGGAAGAGACTCATCAAAATAAACTATCGGAGAAACTACGCGCTTTCGCTGTTTCTCACACTTGGCAGGCAAGTGCTGTCCGCCTTATGCAAAAACTGGAACAGCTCACAATCAGATGAACAAAAAGACACCGCAACGCTTTACGATCAAGAACATATTCAGAAAAAGATACCTTGTACTCGTTGTGTTGATCGCAGGTCTGATTGCGATCTTAAGTCTGGCTCAACCACCGGACTGGTGGCAGTTCTCTTTGACCGAACAAATCACCCAACAACCAATCTTCAACAAAAAAAATATCTTACTTGCCACCAATCACGGCACAGTACTGGCAGTCCATCAGCGAACTGGCCAAGTAATCTGGGAACTCAAACATGAAAAAGATATTGCTTCACAGCCATTCCTGAAAAATGACAAAGTCTATACATCCTATATCGACGGGACAGTCGTCGCAATAAACCCTGATACTGGGGAGTTCATTTGGCAGTATAAGCTGCCTGATTCTAAGCAAGTACATACTGGCCTACTTTACTCAGAAACTACACTTATTTTCGGCGATTCCGGGGGAATGGTACACGGCTTGTCCCTGTCTGACGGTCGCGAAAAATGGTCCCTTCAAACTCCTAATCCGGACTCTGTGGACCAACTCCTGACTCCCAATGGCATAGTTTGGTTTGGCTCCGTCATTATGGATCGCTCCAAGCTGTATGTTATCCGCACTCATGGCTACATTGCCGAGATCAATCCTAATACTGGCAAACTGATTTGGGAGCAGAAGGTTCCTGGAACAGTCATTGGAGAGCCGTTGCTTACTCGTTCCAGTCTTTTTATTAGTACGGATCAAGTTCCGCTTGTTTCTCTCTCCCGAAGAAACGGAGAACTCTACACTGCACCGGAACCGCAAAACGCAACAACTATCTTTTGTCAGGTGAGTTATACCCAAAAAGGGATTCTGACTGATCTGTCAGAACGGGTGGATCTCAATATTCCCAGTATCCTTCCAGTCTATGAACAAGGACGTGGTGAGCAGATTATTCAGGTCGACAAATCCGGGAAGGTAGTTTCTTACGATCGGGCAACGCTGCGTCCCAAATGGCAAGTTGAGCTCAACTATGAACCTAAACGTTGTTTCTTTGACCAAGAGTACGGGTTATACCTTGGGTCTGCTACCGGCACACTTACGAAAGTCGACGTCAGAGAACAAAGAGTGCGCTGGCAGCAGCAACTGCCAAGTCGCCTTCTGTCTATTTTCTCAGTCTATAGACACAAGTTTGTCGAAAGGGAAAGTCAGAAAAAGTACTACTACACCAACTTTGTGCTTGTCAGTGACGACCAGGAAAACTTCTTCAGGATTAATCCTCAGACTGGTGAAGTGATGTGGAGTTTCAAGATTGACGGCTCAATGTACGTGCCGCCTGTTCTCCATTTCGGACATCTGTTTATTGTGACAACTAATGGAGGACTGTATCGCCTCGATCCCTTCACCGGAAAACCGGACCTTGGTCGACTTAGTCCGAAAGTCCAAGCCACACCCGTCAGCCAAACAGTCAAAGAGGGTGAAGTTTTTGAGCTGAAGGTGAAGGCTCCCTCTGATCGCTACAGTAATCCCTATACGGCAGTGGACTTAAGCGCGGAGTTTATTAACGTAGAAAACCGCAAGATCCAAGTACATGGATTTTATTATGACAAGGGCGAGTGGCGAGTACGCTTTAATCCTCCCACTGATGGCAGGTGGCAGTGGACTCTTCATTGGAGAGATCCGTTTCAAAACAAGGAGTTGAGTGGCAGCTTTACGAGTGAAAGAAGCTATAGCGTACTTCAAGCAGACCCACAGACAGCAAAGTGGCTGACTAAAGACGGTAAAACAATTTTCCCGGTTGCGGGCATAAACGACTGCTTTGCCGACCTCAATCAAGACGGGTCACCCCTGAATGACTGGTTTACCCAGGATGGCTCTCTGAAAATCGCCACCACTTCGGGAGAGATTCCGCAAAAACTTAGCTTTAATTCACAAGTCGTCCCGATGGAATCTTACTTAGACACCTACCGGAACGGCTTTAACTTGTTCCGCCAGAATGTGAGTAACTGTTCTCCACCGCTTTACTATGCAGAGAACTTTTTGTACTCCAAGTATCTTTCGCATGAAGGAAAACAGTTCGACGCACTCAGTCAGCAGCTTTTCCAAAGAGGGTACTCAGTTTGGTTCACCATGTTCAGCTTCTCTTTACCCTTTGATGGAGGTGTTCGGTATCCCGACGAACGATTTGCTTTGGAAAATTACATTAAGTACGTAGTAGCGAGGTTTGGTGCTTATGTGGATGTTTGGGAAATCAGCAACGAGGCAGTTGCCAGTGATGAATATGTCCGGACTATTGCCCAGTTGATCGAAAAGAATGACCCATATAAAAGACTCATCAGTGTCAGCTGGGAAAAACCCCAACTGGACAGCATTACTCTAATCGCTCCACACTGGTACCAGTCTGAGAATGACAACGAGTCTGACCTAGCGACGATCACTCAAATTAATAAGTTCAGCGAGTATAAAAAACCTGTTGTATTCGGTGAACATGGGAACCAGGAAAGAAACTGGGATCCGAGTTCGGCACATCGGATGAGGGTACGGACGTGGACAGCATTCTTTCATCAAGCAGGATTGGTATTTTGGAATCAGTCCAGCACCAAGGACTACTATAATCCTACTTTCCAGAACAGTAATATTTACCTGGGTGAAGAGGAACGGAACTACCAGTCAGTCTTTCTTCAGTTGACTCAGGGACTACCTGTTAGTCTTGTTCCCCAGCCAGATCCTCCCCGAGGTAGTGGAATCCGTCCCTATGCACTGAAGAATGAGACGCTGCTTCTGTACTATATTTTCAACTCGAATGTGGAGGAAAACTCCACTACGGTTATTACTAATACCCTCGCCGGGAGAGCAAAAGCAGAATGGTTTGACACGAAGACTGGTGAGCTTCTCCGTGCTGAAGAAGTCGATCCTGAAGCAACGTTAACCTCCCCGCCATTTACTCGTGATATCTTTGTCAAGCTCTCAGTGCTTTAGCTTGAGCTTTTGTGAATGTGTTCAAAGTTCAGAATCCCCAAGAAGAGGGTTGAGAAAAATACCTGAATTCCCAGGATGACAAAGGTGATGCCGGGAATGAAAACTCTCATTGTACTTTCAGGATTAAGATCACCGAACCCTTGCTTAGACCACAAAAGCAGTGTCCATGAACAGAAAATAAGACCAACTGTGCAGATTGCGCCACCTAGCAGCATCATCACTTCTAAGTTCGTTCTATCGAACCTCCCGACTACCGGGGGTGACTGAACTGGCAGGTGAATCCGTTTGGCGAAGACATCGATGCAGAGCGACCAGTGGAAAAGTTGGTAACCAATATTCAATAGGGCGCCCAGAACCAGCATTGTGTGAATGCCTAAAGAGATATGCCCCAGTTCCAGGCTTTCCAACACCATGAAAATCAAAACCGCTAAAGAGAGAATCAGAATAATAAGGGCTGGGAAAAAAAAGATCCAGTTTGGTGCAAAAAGCATCAAGAACCGGAGATGTCTCCAGCCGTCTCGAAACGTTCTGATGTGCGACTTGCGCTTTCTACCGTCCTTTCGATAGACGACCGGGACTTCTTGAATGTTGAGATGGAGTAGTGCTGCCCGAACAATCATTTCAGAGGCAAACTCCATTCCCACGCACTGCAAATTCAGGCTTTTTACTACTGATTTACGCAGAGCACGAATGCCGGAGTGGTAATCTCCCAGATGAGTTCCAAAAAAGAGATTAGCCGTCCAGGTCAAAATTGGGTTGCCAATATAATAATGCAGCCAAGGCATTGCCCCTTTTTGTACCCCTCCTTTGAATCTGTTACCGATAACCAAATCTGCGCCAGCTTGCAGCTTTTTTAAGAAAGGAGTGAGATGTCTAAGATCGTAGCTGAGATCCGAATCCGCAATGATGATGTACTCACCCTTTGCCGCCACGAGTCCTCTATAGATTGCTGCTCCGTACCCACGTTTGGACTCTGTCACGACCCGAGCTCCGGCCTTTTTTGCAACTGCAATTGACTCATCGGAACTGCCGTTGTCAACGACGATGACTTCTCCTCTTTTTCTCTCCAGCCATCGTTTTGCTTCCTTCACACACTTACCCACTGTTGCCGCTTCGTTGAGGCATGGAAGAACAATGCTAACCGTAAGTGCAGTCGGTACTTTAGCAGACACTCGTGTTCGTAGTTTTCTTGACAAAGGTATTCCTATATAACTATAAGAAAGGGGATCAAATTGTTCTCTTCTTTTGTTTTATATCGTTCTTATACCAAAATGCAACAAATAGTGACTGTAGCAAGAAGTGTTTTGAGCTGGGTTTGGAAAAATGGCCTCTTTCTGTCTCTGGCAGTAGCAGCTGCTGCACTGAAACTTTGGTTGCTTGATAGTCAGGATCTCACCTATCAGGGTTACAGCTTTCATGATGAAATGCTGTTTGTTCGTCTGGCCCACAATATTATCGAAAGTGGGTGGCTGGGACCTTACGATAACTTAACCCTCGCTAAGGGGACTTTCCTTCCGCTTTTTTTAGTATTTAACTGGGCGCTCGGACTTCCCTTGTTGGTGACACAACAGCTATTGTACATTGCGGCTGTCACAGCAATCTCTTGGGCTATTCGCCCACTGATTAAAAACCGTTTCTTATTACTCTTCTTGTTTATCATCTTACTGTTCCAACCGGCTTCCTTTGAGGGAGACTCTACTGCCAGAATTTTACGGTCTTCCATAGGAACCAGTTTGTCACTCTTTATCTTTGCCGGTTTTTTCAGACTTTGTCTGACTAAAATTCGTCAAGTGGAAGCAATTTGGTTGGGGAGCCTGACTGGATTAGCTCTTGGACTGTTTTGGATAAATCGTGAAGATAACTTATGGATTCTGCCGGCTGTCGCCATTCTATTGGGTGGAAAGTGGGTGATAAGTTTTTTCCGCCATCAAATAAATAAACCTCTCTTTACTTTCAGTTCAGCCGTACTGTGCTGGGCAGTATTGCCTGTTTTTCTTGTTTCTCTCGTGAATGTGCACTTCTATCAAATTTTCACAGTAACTGAGTTCCAGCACTTTGCATTCCCCGAAGCCTACGGGGCACTGTTGCGGGTTCGTCCGGCGCAGCGTTATCGGTATATTCCGGTTACCCGCAGTACGCGTCAGATACTGTACAAGCTGAGTCCGGCTTTTAAGGAACTAGAAATTCCTTTGGAAGATCACTATGCCTCGGGATGGGCAGAAAATAGTGTTGACCTAACTGGTTTTAAGCCGCGGGAGAAACAGGTTGCCGGTGGATGGTGGATGTGGGCACTGCGGGATGCAGTCAATGCGGCCGGCTACGGTTCGTCCGGTGCTACGGCAGCTGCTTACTATATCCGGCTAACAAACGAGATAAATGCACTTTGTGACGACGGAACGCTGATCTGCACACCGCCTCATAAAGTGATGACCCCTGTTCTTTCTGTCGATGATTACCGGCGGATCATTCCCGGCTTCTTTGAGTTGTGGATCGCGTATTTTTCGCGGCAACATCTCTCTGTTTACAACAGTCACTCTTCCGGAACAGAACTCGACGAGTATCTTTTCCGCAGTCTCACCCACGAGAAACTCTACCACAACGAAGACTATTATTTTGATGATTGGAACCAGGCGACCCTGAAACAAAAACAGCTCTATGTCTTAGAGCAGCTGACGAGAAAGTACCAAACGTATGCTTTGCCCTTTGTTCTTCTCGGTATTTTAAGCTATATCTACATTGCTATCAGGCGAGACCAGTATGCATGGGTGCTGCTTGCTATTCCCGCTTCAACTCTTTTTCTTAACTTAGTAGTAACCATCATTCACTTCACCTCTTTTTGGGCATTCGGGAACGTCTACTTAAGTCCAATGTACCCATTATTTTTGATTTTCTCTTTCCTGAGTATTCTACGGGTACCCAGTCATTTACGCAGAGAGTGGGAGTTCTCACCGTTCAATAAAACCAAACCGCGGATCCTGAAGAAGGGTTTTAGTGATCTCGTCCGCGTAGATCCGGTGAGCCAGAACTGAGGGATGAGTTTCACTCTTCGACACAAACATTTTTTGCTGCTCAGGAGTATTGTCGGGCGCAGGCATTTTGAAGGTGAGAACAGGAAAACCAGCTTTTTTGTACACCTCAGTCATCGCCAAGCTGTCCGGATTCGAGGTTAAGAGTGAATCTAATGAAACGTACAACGCGTTTTTCTTGGGGAAGTCCGGAAGCAGCTTCTGCACAACGCACCAGTTTTTGGTATCTGCTTCTAGAGAGCGCTTGACTCGCTGCGGATATACTACTGTTACATCAATCTCTGCCCAATCTTCAGAGACATCCCAAACCGTTTCTCCCTCGCACTGCTCTAGCTCTTCTTCACCCTCAGGCCCGTACCAGGAGTATTTCTTCAGGAATGCATCGTTATGGACGATGCCAAAGATTGAAAGATCGGCCTTCTGTCCGGTCCGCAAGAATGCTTTATACTTCCGCCACTGATCGACAATGTTATTTCCTTCAATCGCGAAAACGAGTACTTTCGTAGGACGATACTCGTTTAGTTTCTTCTCCAAAAGATCGGCGAACCGTTCCTGCTCCCGGACACCCACACCCCAAACATACGAATCTCCATAGAGGGCAATTGTGAACTCATTGGTGGCCTGTGTCCCTAAAATGCGAGGATCTTTCTGTTCATAGATAAACTCTTCCAGCGCGAGCATGTCCTGAGCCCGGGTACCATATCCTGCTAATCGGTGATAGGTACTATCCTCTACCACCCAGTAACCATGTGCCTCTGATTTTTGAAAAAAGAACTTATCAAAAAAGTAGTGTTCAGCCACCCAATAACAGGCTGCCAGGGTAAAACAGACACTGACAGACAACATACAAAAAAGCGTAAATAGTTTAAGCGATCTTGGCATAGATGATGTTACAAACCTTCAATATCATCAATTGAAGGATAAATGTTGTAACGCTTTTGGTTAATAGGGATCTGGGAGCCAATATGAACTCTATAGTTATCGAACATAACAACTTCGTTCTCATTAACCACACGTACTGTCAGATCGGCCCAGATCACGACATCCTTGTATATAGGATGTTTCCTGATGTGTAAGTTCCCGGAGCTATCCTGAGTAATTTGCGTTGCTGGACTCACCTCTACCTTAGTAATTTTGACTAGCTGCTTGCCCAGTGAGTTAGTAACTGTATCTCCCACGTGGATCTCCTTTGCCAAGGTGGGAGCAATACTCCCCAAAAAGGTTTTGACATGAATCACCTTCTCCGTTGCATTTACTTGAGCAGTCCCGGGGACATCAGTCACGATTCCGTCAAACGTAACATCATGAAGATTGAACCTCATGGGAGTTCCATACATTAAGTTTTTCCCGCGGGCAGAGTACAGTTTAGTCCGGGTGTCGTAGGTGGCCCGGAGCCGGATATCCAAATAAACAACTTTGTTCTCCGGAGTAATTGAGTAGCTTTCTACATTTACAATCTCGGCGATTGTCCGTCCTACCACGTCCCTTTCTAGATCACCGACATGGAATCGCCATGAGTAATCATTTCTGGGGGTGTCATGTGCAGTCAGTACTTCCTGATTCGTCACTTTAAAACGAATAGTAATGTAGGTGGACTTCCGATAGAAGAAAAAGAAGAAACCGACCAGCACTACTACTGCTGCACTGAAGATGAGTGTGTCTACCCAGTGTAGCTTGCGTAACTTTTTCAGAATTTTTTTCATGCACTCCTCTTTCCTGCAGACAGATAATACCAGAACGCACCAAAACCAAGAACTAAACCCAAAAATGGGAACTCAACAATACCAATATGCGGTAAGAGTGTCCAGAAGACGAGGGCGACAAGCAGTCCACTGAGAAAGGTCAGTCTGTAGAACTGGGGTTGGCCCCTTTGAGCTGGGTTGACGATGCAGTACCTGGCTAACCAGAACAACGGTAACAAAAAAATCAGCAGTCCGATCAGTCCGATCTCCATCCACAACTGGATATATGCCAGGTGAACGACTGCGGGAAAGACGGTCATCACCCCATCCGGGAAAAGCCGTTGAAGGACATACTCATTGGTGCCTATTCCGTATCCGATAAATGGGTTGGCAATGATCGCCTCTCTAGCTTCATTGACCATCCTGACCCGGATAGCTAAACCTGCACCTTGATAACCGGCATTCACACTCAACAAAATTCTGGGAATGATCCCAAATGCACTTAATGCAAATGCAACGACTCCATAGGCTAAGATTCTTCGGCGGCCGATTTTGCGTAACACTACCAAGATTCTTTTCTTATATACCACTCCGCAGAGGAAAAGTAGCAAGACTGCTCCGATCAATACTGATCGGCTCTGTGTAAGTAAAACCACAAACAGACCAGCCAGACCCGTTCCGATAAGTGGGACTGATTTTTTTTCGATACCATAGGGCAAAATCACCGACGACAAGAGTGCCGAAACAAAGGCTAACTGATTGTGGAACATGAAGGTTCCCATCACTCGGAACACTGCATTGTTTTCATCTAGTCCTGTGGCAAAGCTGCCCGAGCTATTTGCCTCAAACGGAAGTCCGGCACTTCGTTGAAACCACAGCTGCAGCACGCTGACAAAAAACTGTGTGCAGATCATAGCCGTGAGTGTCAGAACAAAAAATGAAAGAAACTTTGGGTACTTGACCAGCCCAAAGCAGATTCCCAGCGCCACAAAGTACATCATGCTGTACTGGAAAAGCCAAACTATCGACAGGGCTGGGAACGGAGAATACACCGTAATGCCATATAGGCAGTAACCAACAAAAAGCAACCATACCAATGTAATTGCACCCATTACCACTAACAGTCGCTGGGGGATCTTCCGGAAGTTTTTCAGTAGATCTCTTATCAGAGCTGCAGCTGCCAGCACAAAAAAGAAGCTGGCCATGTGGAAAAAATAAGCAATGGAGTAACCCTCATAGTATTGAGGTTCCAAAATTGCATTCCCTCGAATTACTTCTACGTCATATCCCTTATTAGGGTGAACAAACTGCAAGGTAAATATATAGGTCAGAAAAAAGCCCAAGAAAACACTTTTCAGATTTCTTGATAGTAGAATTGCTACAATAAGATATAGTAGGAAAAACTGTCGAATGCCGTCGATCAGACCAGTAGAAGACACAGCCACTGTGAGTGCGAACAGAACAGGAGTAAAAACGAATGGCCGATCCCAAATGCTATGTACTCGTTCGAGGCAGGAACGCCCTGCCGTACGTAGAACGCTGTTTGCGGTCAATACTTTGCCAAACATACTCAAATATAGTCATTCTATTTGTTGACGACGCCTCTGAATATAACAGAGAAACGAAAAAAAAGATCAACAAACAACTAGAAAGACATATTGTTGTATGGCGGAAAGAACGCTACTACTCGGTGCGCAACGCATACGAGATGATTCACACTTACTGTGATGATCCGGAGGGGATCGTCATTAACTTAGATGCTGATGATTGGTTTTCAACCCCCAGATCGGTGGAGAGGCTGGTACGGTTTTACAAAAAAGAAAAATGTTTGTTCAGCTACGGCGACTGTTATGTGTGGTCGGGCCAAGATAGTGGCCATACTGAGTGGTCCGACGAAAACTTTGCCAAGCTCAACTTTTCTTCGTTGCCACTCGCTTCCAAATACATGGAAGCATGCAACATTTCCTATACTAAAAAAGTGAATACCCGTCGGAACTTTCGAGATATCCCATTTGTGGTACTGCATCCCCGAAGTTGGAAAGTAAAAGCATTTCGCCTAATTCCTAAGACAGCATTTCAGCGGCCAGACGGAACCTGGTTACACTTTTGTGAAGACCAAGCAATCTTTTTTTCCCTGTTCGAGATGTTCCCAGAGAGATATGCCGTCTGCCCTCTTCCACTGTCGGTCTACAACCAAGCAAACCCGGCGGCTGACATTAAGCGTTATCGCCTAGAAACTCTTCGTGATGAAATAGAGATCCGGCGGAAACCCAAGTATGCAACGATTTCGCTATAACATTCACTGCTCCAAGCTTCTCAGTCTGCCAGTACTGGGCAACCTACTTTATCGGATGCAGCTTCTGATGGTGAAAGCAGGTCTCTCCACACAGTATTGGATCTCCCGAAAGGATGTTCCCCTGCGCGGACAGCTTCTGACCGAGATCGAAAAACGGGCAGTGATCATGTTTTGTTCGGCGTGGCAGCTCGGTCGCCAATTGGAAAATTTACATGGAAAGTATGTCTTTGATTACACAGGACCTCATCCCAAACACTTGTCTCTGACTGAGCTTTATAACCTGGAATGGGCGTTAATTCTGGCCCAAAGCGTTACTTCCCAGAGCATCAAGAAACTGGGAAACCTTCTCCCCCAAAGCTATCCTTTTTGGAGGCCGTATATTCTTTCAGTCCATCAGCAGCTGGACGTTCAGTGTGACTTTGTCCAACAGACCCTCAATGAACTTTTAGCCCAGGGTAATACAGTCATTCTGTTTAGCCATGTTCAACAGCCTGATACAGTGAAACAAGAACTTCGTAAGCATCGTCGTCTGATCTATTTCTCGAGTGTCTGTCCGTTGCGTACCTCTCTCTTGCCATTTCGACTGCAGAAGGATGTCCAGTCAGTGTGGGAGAGTATTGTTCGTCGAACCTTGTATCAGTATGCGCCACCTCAGCATCATCCGGTCTTGTGGTGTTTTGACCCTGATGACGCGAATATCTTACACTTTTGCCCTCCCCAGACCACGATTATTTTTGATTGTGTTGACTACTACACCAGTACCGACCAAGAGTTAAATAAGAGGGTCACTCGTGATCAACGCCGCTTGATAGACGCCGCTGACCTGATGTTTGTGAACTCCAGAACTTTAAAGAAGCTCCACTCTAAACAACGAATGGATAACTTGTTGGTTCCTCAAGGCTTTGACCAACAAACTTTTTTTGTGAATAGCAAAGGCAGGCGTTCAAAAACGTCGATTCGTTTCTTCCAGAAACTTAATCGCACCAAAACAAAGTATCGAGCAGTTGTGTCCTTCGCCGGGGCACTTTCCTATCGAGTCGACTATCCGATGCTCATAGATCTGATCAAACACTGTCCCAAGTATTTGTTTTGTTTACCGGAGACTGAACTTTCTTGGCCGACTGAAGATCAAGCTGTAGCTTGGCAGCAGCAGCTTCAGCACCTTAGGAAGCTACCGAATGTACTCTGGTTTCCCCGGCTGCAACGCAGTGAAGTGCGGGCACTTTTGGAAAAAACTACGGTCGGGTTGATCCCTTATGACACTTCCTTTGAGTTAAATCGTTACTGTTTCCCGATGAAGTTCTTCGAGTATCTGAGCATGGGCTTGCCTGTCCTTTCTACACCTATTCACGAGTTAAAGTACTATCCTCAGTTTGTCTCACTTGGAAAGAATAGTCTCGAACTACGCAAAAAGTTACACGTTTTAGTAAGAAAGCGAGTGACAAGTCAAACAAAAGAGGCCATGAAACAGTTGTGTTTAGAACACACATGGCAGAAAAAGATTGACGCAATTCTCTCTGCTATTGATCTCTATCAACGGCGGTACCACCGATTTGTGTAGCATATTGAGAGAGTTCCATAGCCGACTGTGGGTCTCTTTCTTGATAAAGCTGGGCTTGTCGGGAGAGCTGTTCCGCGAGTGGACCCTTCAGCTTGTAATTGAATGCATACTCCGGACCCATCTTTTCTTCCCATGCCAGGATAACCTTGCTATATGCAATCAAAACCTGGGCTTCTTGTTTTGTAGTTGAGGAGCTTTCCTGCCAGGAGGTAAGAATAAGCTCAGCGACTTCCCAGTCATACTCACCCATTCTTAGGATGTTATTCATCAACTGCTCAGCAATTTCCGGTTGTCCTTGAGCAAGTGCTTGCTGTAGTTGGAGAGATTCACCTGCATACAACGGCCGGGCATATCGAAACACAAAATCAGTATCGAGTATGTTAAGCAGGGGGAGAGTTTCAGAAATGGGAAGTTGCGCTATCTGCTCTAGGACAGGTAAAGAAGGATATAGAAACTGCTCGGGCTGGAGCGTATAGCTTAGCTCATAGAAATGTAGCGCTTGAATGGGGTTCTTATCCAGTAGTTGATTGGCCTTCTCTATTCCCAAAGCTGCAATGACACCATTTTCCGGATAAGAGTAGTTATCCAATAAGTTCCGGTTACTTCTTTCGATCCATGTTGTGAGCGCTTGCTCGGCCAGGTCGTTATCCTCCCCTTTCAGAGCAGCATCCACGTACTGGAAGTATCGGAGCTGATTATGGGGATCAAGCGGAATAGCAGTTTGTAGGTACTTTGCCTTTTGCGTGGAAGGAATATTAGCTGCTTGCGCCGCGGAGTCCCAAATCCGCGGATGGTGTCCATATAAAGTGAATAGGAAGTTTTGTGTTGAAGTAGAGATAAGCTCCGGCTGGGATAAACTGTTCTCTACCCGCCAGTATGCAAAAGGGAAAAGGGAGAGTGCTGTATCGTACTGTTTCTTTTGCCAGAAAAACACTGACGTCAGATAAAGTCCGGCCCAAAGCAGAGTACCTACTGCCAGCGTCGCAAAGTAAACCTTCACTCCCATGCCGGAAGCAGGAAGGAAGAATTGTGTGTGCTTGCGAGTAATCCAGGTACGAAACCGACGGACAAAAGCTCCCAAACTGCTTTCTTGCTTGACCTCACTGATCCAGCAAGCGGTGACAATCAAGAAAAGTAACCAAAGGCCTATCAAATGCAGACTAAAGTTGAAAAAAGACTCCAGAATTACTGCCAATACAGCAAGGGCAAAACAGAACGACAGCCTCTGGTGTGGGAATCGCAGTTGATAGAGTCCCTTCCGAATGATCCAGAAGAAAAAAACCAAGAAGAGCAGCCCTCCCAACAGTCCGTACTCAGTGAATGCTTGGAGGAGCTCATTGTGAGCGTAACCAGAATACAGTCCCTCTCTGCTTTGGAGTCGAAGAGAAACTAAAGAGAACGTTCCGCCACCCCATCCAGTCAGCGGACGCTGGATCAAAGCTTGGAGAGCCTGTCTCCAGTACTCAGGTCTCAGTTCCTGATGAAGAGGTTTACAAAGCTGCGCTTGAAAAACCGGGTACGGACAGTCACCACTAGTCGTCATCACTAACGACCAAGCAAGAGAGACAGCAAGTAATACTCCGAAAGAAAGAAAAAGTAACCCTGCCCCTAACTTCTTCAACTTTTTATCGGCAGTGGTAAACCACAGCACTCCTACCTCGGTAACTCCCAAGACAATACCCAAGCGGGCAAAGGTCAGTAACAAGCTGCCAAATACAAAGACTATTCCCAGCCGAGCAAGCCAGCTTTTCTTCTCTTCTGCTGTCCACCAGAGCAAAGGTAAGGCTAGTAAGAATAACACTGCTGCCTGGTTGTGGCCGTACATCGCTGTCAATAGCGTGGTACTGGGAAGATATGATGAAAGCTGAGGAACTGCTGTATAGAGGAAAGTCAGCGCACCGAGGCACACAGCCAAGGTACTAACACCTAGGGCCATGGCTGACGTAGTCAACCACCTTGGGTTTCTGAGAAGCGTAAAGACGAACACCAGATAAGAGAGCGCATAGAAGATAGCAGCGTTGACTGTTAAAGGGATGCTTATTGTGGTCAAGAGTGACAGGAATGTGATCCCGACCAAAGCTCCGAACAGGTAGATCGGTAAAATAAACTGTGAGACTCTTTCAAACTTAACTTCCCGAATAAAAAATAGCTCTAACAGCGCCAATAATCCAAAAAGTGGAATGCCAAGTGTTGTTTCCCCAAAAATTAAGAGCAAGAACAGCAAACAAAAAAAAATCAAAAAGTAGATGGCTTGCGAGCCTGAATACATCAGGTAGATGGTATCATCTCGCTGAGATACTCATCAACGGAATCCAGCTTGCGCTTCCATGTTTGATTGAGGGCTATGTTCCGAAGCTTTTGTTGTTGATCTTTCGACCATTTTACTTGGAGGGCCTTTTGAATAGCCCTGGAAAACTGTCGAGATGTATTACCAAAGAAAACAAACTCTTTATAGTCTAGTAAGGAAGGGATGGGCGTTGAGACTACTGGTCTTTGTGCAAAAAAGTACTCCATGATCTTCATCGGGAAGCAGCACACATTAAACTCCCACTGTAAGTCATAAGGAACGATCAAGACATCGCATTCTTTCATCATCGGAAGCAGCTGATTTCTTTTCAGTAATTGAATCCAAGTCACATTTGTTTTTCTCAGTAGGTGATCAAGTTTTTTTTCGCTGGCCTCACTCTGGCCTACCGATTGATCTTTTCCTCTAGGCCCCACAAATAAAAAATTCCACTCAGGATGCTGCTGCGTGACTCGCAGTAACATCTCTACATCCAAACGTTGGTTCACACCGCCGAAAAAGCCGATCAACGGACGTGTTTCTTTTCGTAGTTTTTGCAACTTCCTCCGAACTGCCAAAGGAGGCTGGGTGGGGGTTTTGAATCCCTGGAGATCAAAGCCCTGAGGGACTTGCCGCGGAGCGATCTGTGCAAGTGGCTCTATCCGCGACAAAACGGGCCGCGTCAGAACTGTAATGCTACGGGCAGCTTGGATTAACAGCCGCCGCTGCTGGTCAAGCTTCTGCCTTGATTGAACATCCATTGTCGTATGCCAATCCACACAGTCAAAGTGGAGATGCCAGCTTTTAAAGAAAGGCAATACGTCAATATCCTGGGGATGAAAAATCCATAGTATCCGCTGAGCGTCTGGTTGTTGCCTCCCGATAAGTAAGGAAAAGAGCAAAAGATTAAGCTGAAGATTAAGATATTTAGAAAATGAGAACCTTTGGAAAGGCAAAAACTGGAATACACCTAAATAGATTGGCTGTCTGAGAGCCTTTAGTTGATCTGCAGTTCGGAGCGGAAGGAAACTTCGCGCTTGTGTAACTCCATTTAACCAATGCTTCCATCCGGTTTTTCCTCGCCAGCTTTCCCCAAGAGCCAGTATAATGACCACATTTTGAGCAGCTAGCTCGCCTGCTGTTCGAAAAACAAAGTCGCAAATGCCTTCCGGGCGATCATACGTCGGAATACAAACTAACTTATGGCTCAAAAATCGTCGGTGTTGCAAGCTACTTTTCATTCCCTTCTCACTCGATGGCAGCTCAACAAACTATATCACCTCATCACTGATAATTCGTACCAGTCGGTACCGTGGGTGACGCTGCTTTTTTGCGTACTGAGCGCCGTCTTACCCAGTAACAAGCTGTTCTTTGTTGTGGCAACACTCTATTTTTTGGCGTTGGTTTACATTACCCGTTCAATCTATAAAGCACTCTTTTTTGCCTTCATTCCGTTTGGGATGCTGAACATTGGGCAGATCTACATCACGACTGTTATTCCGTTTAATCAGTTGAAAGGGACCACCTACTATGAAGGGCGACAGCTTTATTTTCGGTTCTCTCCCTTTTTCGTGTTGGGCATAACCTCAGCCGTCCTGCTGATGTTAGAAATCATTCGGCGAAAGGGTCAACATATCTTTACGATTCCTCACTTGTTTGTGCTAGGCAGTGTTCTGTTTAGCCTTGTATCTGTTTTTCATACTGAGCAACAGCCACTCTTCTCACTAGCGACTGTACTCGGGACAGTTGGCTCGATTTGTTGGATCCTACTTGCCCAGCTTCTGCTGAAAGATTCTCGTTTTCTGGAACAAACAAAGATTCTGAAGACATTTTTACTCGTTCTGATCCTGATGACGTCGCTCCAAACCGGCGTCGCACTCGCTCAATACGTTAAACGGTCGACCCTCAATCTACGTATCGAACAGTCAACTATCATTCCCACCTTCGGCCAAGGTGCTGACGAAGATGCGACACAGTTCCGACCTATTGGTCTCCAAACACATGCCAATGATCTGGCAAATGACTTACTTATTTTCCTCTTCACAGGTATTTTGCTCCTTGAGTGGCTGCGTTCCCGGAAACAACATTTCCCCTGGTGGTTTGAACTTTTTTTCATCACTGAGGCAGTGGTCGTGATTGTGCTTACTCAGAGCCGGACTGCTTACCTAGCTCTTTTGGCGAGTAGTCTGTTTTTCTTTTTTGCTCAGCGACAAAGAAGCCTTGATTTGATCAAGGAGTTGGAGAAACATCTGAGACCGTTTGTTTTTGTCCTAGTTATTGCCGCGCTACTTTTCGTTCCTCTTGTCTCACGAAGACTTCTTTACTCGCTCAATAGCTTTGGGACCGGTGGCGGCTTTACTACCAGACAACAGCTGGAAAAAGAAGCCATCCTCCTTGTCCAAAAAAATATACTGTGGGGCGTAGGACCTGGAATGTTCATCCCTGCTGCCTTCAAAGAAAATCCTCAGGGCATCATGCGGTACTTTCCGGAAGCTGTGCATAACGGGTACCTGCTCTTTATTTCTGAGCACGGACTCCTGTCATCAATCTGCATACTTCTCTTCTTTTACTTTCTACTCAAAGAGTATGAGAAGTACCCTAATACGATGTTGCGAACTGTGATGCACACCGGCTTGATCAGCATCTTAGTGATGATGTTGCTTCATCCTTTTCAGAACTTTATTACGCTGTTTGTCTTGATTTCCTGGTTGTTGGTGTATATTCAGCAAGGAGCAAAGTATGAACCTAAAAAGTAAGCCGCTGCAGACTATTTGGAAAAGAGTGCGTTCCCTCGGTTGGATTGACCTTATCGGCGTATGTATTTTTCTGGGCATACTGAGTGTCGCTTTCTTTTTCTTTTTACGAAAAGCCGACTATGCGTACATCACTCTTCGTGTCTCCCAATCCGATAACATGAATCCCTACAGTGATCAGGCACCTGTTTGGTTTATTGAAAAGATTCAGCCCGGCTTAAAAGAGACTGACGGCCTGGGCAGGGACAACGTCGTGATTGAAAAAGTTCATCGTTTCAAATCTTCTGACTTGAATCAGGATTTTTACGTCGACCTCAAAGTCAGATCTGTCTACAACTCCAGAACTAAACAGTTTACCTACAATGGATCCACCTTGCTGATCGGCAGCTACCAGTCTTTTAAACTTCAGGGAATTCAGCTTTCCGGAGTGATCGTCGATGTTCGCGAGCAAGATACACCGCGTGAAGAAAAAACCTTCCTGGTGGAAGGGTACGTGAATCCGGCCTACAACGACGAACAGTATAGTGTGGCCAACACAGTGGTGGACGGTATCAAGAACTATCTGGCCGACACATTGTTTACCGGTCTCAAGACAGTCGACGTAGATGGTCAGGCCACCGCCGAGATTATTAGTATTCAAAAGCGTCCAGCTAGACGTCAGTTTGTTTCCGGATCGTCCTTTGTGAGCGTTCCCGATCCTGAGAGACAACGAGTTGAGATGACTTTAAGAATCAAGGGGGTCAAAATTAATGATGCCTATTACTACAAGAACGAAGCACCCATTGTCGTAAACTCAACGATCTATTTGACGTTCCCTCAAAGTAATATCAACTTTACCCTTACTCATTTTGAGGAAGAAAAAAAGTAGAAAAATATTTCTTTCTCACTGTGATGAAGAAGGTTCTGTGCTTACGTCGTTGCTGCATAACCAGCTAGAACTGGCATCATTCTCTGTTTCTTTGCGACAGCAGTGTTCAATGTTTCTCTCTCCATTCTGGTAGTAGCTGGAGACCGTGTAAGCTGTTTGATTCTTTAGAAAAATTATCTTCTTCTGCTGGAGGCTGGAACATGAGATCAAAGGGCGCGCAACCAGTTCAGACTCAAACTGAGCTGACTCATTCGAGCGACTCATGATAGCAGGCAGCTCGTCCAGATTATTGGTATTCAGGAGTGTCAGCCAGGACCACGACGGTAAAAGAATGATATTGCTGCTCTCCAACGTTTCCCCAACCTCCACTTGCTCCTTTTTCAAAAACTCAATTTTTTGAGCCTCTTTTCTTTGAAGGTTGATTGTAGTCTTCCAAATTTCGACATACGAGCGGACCCAGAAAACAGACGTCAACCCGAGGAGTAATCCTACAGAAACTTTGAACACAGGTAAAGCTCGTTCTCGTATCTTTCTGTTGATTACCTCAGCACTGGTGCAAAAAAACATCACCAAAATCGGGGTAAATAAGCGAGGCAGAAATAGAGAAAGCCTTGGAAGGAACTGATAAAAGAAGAAACGCTGTGAGAGAAAAGGCATCACAAGTGAGATCGATACAATTAGCAGGCAGGGCAACACTACCAGCGCTCCCAAGTCAAAAGAACTTGTCCAGAATAGTGGCTTCTTCTTCTTTTGGAAAATCAAAACCAGACTGGCTGCTATTGCCAAATAGAACAGCACTGTTGCCAGTGACAGGGACACCGGCCCTAAAAAGTAGTTCGTTTCAAAACCAAGTAAAGTGAAGAATAGACTTGGAATGTTGAAGAAGCCGGGAATCGGAATCCAGGATGCTTCTTCAAACTGGCGTTTCACTGAAAAACCAGCCAAGAGAAAAAACTCCCCCAGACTCAGGATACTGAGTGCTATTGCCGGCCAGTGTCTAAAAGTTTTCTCTTTTAGGTCATCTGCTACTAGCCAAGCGACCACCCCCAACGTCAAAAAGAAAAATGCATAGGAGATCGCGTTCCCCAGCAAGAGGAGCGCGATCACCATCAGCAGATATTTTTTTGATCGATCTTGCTGAAAGCTTTTGAGTGCAATGTAGGTCAACGATGCTATTAAACACACTAGACCATACATACGGAGATGAATGCCCGTGAATACAAAAAATGGATCAAGGAACAGCGTGACTGCTAAAAAGAGAACGGCAGACGTGGCCCACTGTTGCTTTCTCACCCACCACAGCACACACACACCGCCCAGAAGTTGTGGTAACACGCTCAATAGCAATCGGAGAACAAACAGATTGCTGGTGAAAACCAGCAGACCCTTTAAGAAAATATACGAGAGTCCGGGATGAACATCTCTATTCTGAATCAGAAGCTCGAATGGAGTTCTGCTCCAGGAGAAAAGAAGCGAGAACTGTTCGTCCAACCACAAGGGATAGTGGGCGGTCAAAGTTATTCTGATGAAGAAGCCCAAGCCTATGATCAGACACAGAAAAAAAGTGACGAGTTTATGTGACATATGTTGAGAAAAGCGAAACCAACTGGTGTGTAACTTGATCGTCACTGAACTGCTTCAGGATCTTCTGTCTTGCCAAGGCTCGTATGCGCTGACGTTGTCGGACCGAGAGTTGCAACACTTCGTTTACCTTGTCGGCAATCTGCTTGGCATCTGCACTTTCAACAAGAAAGCCGTCCTTGCCATCTGTAATAACCTCGTCTATGCCTCCCAGTCTGGTGGTAATAACGATTAAACCACATGCCATCGCCTCTTTGACAGCATTGGGATGTACATCATGTACTCCCTCTTTGTCCTGAACTGAAGGAAGAATGAAGAGCTCTGCTGAGCGTAGAGTATCCTGTAGTTTTTGGTCGTGGGAGAGAGCTCCTACTAAGGAGACACTATCAGCAAGATGAACTTTCCCTATCTGCTTTTCTAAATCCGATCTCAAGCTTCCCTCACCGACGATGGTGCAGTGAATATGCTTATGTTTTTTCTTCAGCAACTGCATGGCATCAATCAGGTGGCTAAAGCCTTTTGCCTCTTCCAGTCGGCCGACGCTCACGAGGCGGGGAGCTTCTCTGGTAGGTTGTGCATTGGTAGTTCTTGGCGGCGAGAAGAAGCGAGTATCAATTCCTGGTGAAGAGATAACCACTGTTTTTTTCTGGATTGCGGCATTGCCTTTCAGTTGCTTCAGTGCAAACTCTCTCGAATACTCCGACTGGAAAATTACTGCTGATGCAACGTGCATTTTGCTTTCAAGATACCTCCGTTTCACTAAGAGGTAGTAGGTATGAAAAATAACTATAAGAGGCAGACCTGAAAGCCTGGCCGTACAGAGCCCAAAAACAAAAGATCGGTCGTCTTCGTGGACATAGACGACCTGAGCACCTCGCTGTTGAGCTTGATAGGCAGGAATTACAGCCTTGATAAAAATCTTTAGTGATTCCTTATCAGGAAAGTACCGCAATACTTCCGCTAAAAGAGAAAAGTAGCGAACTGGCTGGTGCAGAACCCACCAGATATGGGTAAAGAATAGTTGCCACGAGAGCGGCCCAAAAACTTTCGCAGGACAATCGAAGGCTGGAAACTGTGTTTTACCCACTTTGGGATGAGCTGAGCCGTTGCCCACTTTTTCCCGCCAAATTGTTCCTTTGACCCCTTGTTGTTGGAGCTGGTAGAGCTCATTAATCACAAAGGTTTCACTGAGTACCGGATAGCTGAACAAAAAGACAGCGATATGCATTTCCCCATCCTCATGATACATTCAGAGCCGATGAAAGCAGCGACCTCTGCTCGATCTACGTATCCGAAAATTAGTATCGTCACTCCATCCTATAACCAAGGACAGTTTTTGGAGCAAACAATTCGCTCTATTCTAGATCAAGGCTATCCGAATCTCGAGTACATTATTATTGATGGCGGCTCGACCGATGATTCCAAAAAAATTATCAAAAAGTATGCTCCCCAGCTGAAGTATTGGGTCAGTGAGAGAGATCAGGGACAGGCAGACGCCATTAATAAAGGCTTCTCACATGCAACCGGCGAGATCATGGGCTGGCTCAACAGCGATGATATTTTGATGCCGGGCTCACTGCACTTGATCGCAAAGATCTTTGGGGAGCTTCCTCAAGTTGACTGGATAAGTAGTACTACCCAGACTATTACACAGCATGGTCATGTGCATCATCTCGGCCTCCGTCCCGTGTTCTTCCAGAAACTGATTGCTGCTGGTTGGTATCATGGACTGGGACTGGGCTTCTTAATGCAGGAAGGGACATTCTGGCGCCGCTCCCTTTGGGAAAAAATTGGCGCAAAGGTCAATCAACTTCATTACGGGATGGACTTTGAACTCTGGAAACGTTTTGCAGAGCACACTGCTCCATTGGCTGTACACGTGCCCTTGGCCGCGTTTCGTCTAAACCCCCAGCGCAAGTCCAAAGCTATTCAGCAGTACTATCAGGAGATTGGGGTTCAACTGCCGCTCTTTTTCACCTATCTAAGTAAAGGTCTACGTCTGGGTCTACAGTTACCTCGCAAACTTAGACTCACGCAACAGCTTTACTATGACTTGGGAACTGAACGATGGCAGTACACACCCGATATTTTCTCCCGACTGACCGGAAAAGATCAACCAAAGAGCTTTGAATAGAACTTCATGCCTTGGTATTGCGCACTTGGGTAAAAAAGATTCTCAGTAAGAAAAGCGGCGTAATAACTAAATATCGCTGCCAGAGACGGCGGGGCTCATTGATCAAACGGAACAGCCACTCTAATCCGTTTCGTTGCATCCATCTGGGCGCCTGGTTGACAGTCCCAGCCAGGAACGGAATCGCTGCTCCAACGCACCAATAGGTAATCGGCATTTTTAATGTATCCCGCAGATACGTTCCTAGTAGTACTTGATTCGGTGAACCAATTCCGATCCAGACAAACTTCGGGACAAAGCCTTTGATCAGCTTGCCGAGTCGTTTCCGTTCCTCGGGATCTGTGCTATCCCCAACTAAGATCAGTTGGGCTGTTTTTTGTTTAATTTTTTGGTGAAATTTTTTGGCAAGCTCTTCATAGACCGTTAGATTCGGGCAAAGGATAGTGTACTTTGCGTTGGGATAGCGATCTAAAGTAGCAGCCAGGATATCCGGACCATACACCCGTTCTACTTGTTGTTTGACCTTACCTCGGAACCACCAGACCAGCGGCATTCCGTCTGTCGTCAAAAAATCTACCTTCTGGTAGGTACTGGCAATCGTGGGATCGTTATCGACTCTAGCTAAGTCGTAGAGGGTACACGGCAATACCACCTGCCCTCGGGGGGACTTATTATTCCATAGCTCATCCATGACCATATTGAAGGGACCAACAATGAAACACAGATTGACAGTTCCACAGCTGAGACTAAGCCGAAGAGGTAGTGAGTTCATGATAAACGTAGCTCTACATTGTTCTTAAAAGCCCGGCCTGCTACACACTCTGGATACTGCCATATCCCATTCTGAAAAAGCAATGGCACTTGAGAGTTATATACAGTAACGGCTTCTATTTTATCTGGTGAAGACCATGAAAGCGACGTAGGTGAAGTTACCACTTGCCAAAACTGAGGCCACCGCCAGTTACTCAGTTGAAGTGCATAAGGGATATCAACGTAATACAGCAAACGTTCTGTGGGAACATATTTTTCAAGGATACGTCGAACTAAAAGATGATCTGCATGCTGTCCTACTCCGAGCGGACAAACAACTACCGCCTCTGTTTTGACTTCCTGCTGGAGCCTAAGCTCCAGTTGAGACTGCCAGGAGGCTGAATCCTTAATCGTTCCGGCAAATAACTCTTGGTGAGTCTGATAAGTAGGAGTAGAGTCCTGTTCACGGAAGCCAGCGTCGACCAGATTCAGCCACTTATAACTAGCCACTCCTAACTTTCCCATGCTTTCTCTATCTTCTTGTCCACGTACCTTTTCAAACTCTGTTACCGACTCTACATGGCCTTTTTTCATGAACTCAATAGAGTCCTTTGAGAGGTGCTCTGCTCCGAACCTCGTAAAAACGGTTATGACTTCTACTTTCATACCCTTTTTTGCCCAAGCCAGAATATGCTCCCCGCAGGATAAGCTGGCATCATCGAAGTGGGGTGAAAAGACTTGAATGTTTACACTCATTTTTCTGCCTGATCAATAAGGTGATGTGTCATGATGTAATCATAGAGGATCTGGGCAAAGAAACGGTTTGCAGCTGCAGAGGGATGCTCTTCTCTCTTGCTGACTGTGTAGTTAACTCGAAGCTCTTCACCGCTATCCGGCTGATCCGCTAAGACATTTTTTCCTGTTTTTTTCAACTCATTCACGTACTCGGAAAGTGCCGAAGTCTGCCAAAAGAAGCTATCAAAAGCAATATAGACAGCACGCTGCGTGGGTAATTTAGACAAAACTGTCTGGAACATACAGTAGTTCTTGGTATTTGGGTTAGTAAACGTTTCATCTACACGTTGGTGAAGATCATACGCTTGCGCATCAACCGGGTTTTTATCGTTGTATGGAAAGTCATAGATGGCTCTGATTTGGTCACAGCCATGTTCTATTTGAGCGTACGCATCTGGGTCATACCGATCGGCATTATTGAAGAGCAAGTCATTGTCCACGATCCCAAAAATAAAAAGATCCACATCCGGATGCTGTTCTAAAATAATTTGATACTTCAGATAATTATCAAATATATTATCGCCGGCCATACCATACGAAAGAATCTTAACTTTACTTTCCCCTCCGAGCATCTTTTCGAGTACATGGGTGAACCGGTCGTTTTCCCTGAGGCCTTGCCCCCACACATAGGAGTCACCGATAACTGCAATCGTAAAGCGATGCGGTGTCGAGGTACCGAGGACTGTCGGCTGTCTTCCTTCTTTTTTATCTTGAATAAATTGGTGAAGCTGAATCATCTCCGCCGCTCTTTTGCCAAAGGCCTCATACTTCCGACCAGGCGAAAAGTAACCATGAGCAGCAGAACGCTGGTAAAAGAAAAGATCAAAGTAGTAACGCTCGGCAACCTGATAGCAAACAACCACTGAAAGAGCCATGGAAAGTACGACCAGTCCCACACGAAAAAGTGGAGTCTGCCAACGATGAGACTCTATAGTTTTTATTGAGCTTTCCTGAATCACAAAAGCATGTAAATAAATGCACTTACCGGAGAAGCAGTTGTAAAGGTGACCAGGATGCCGAAGATGACAATCACGATCACTGGTGGAATAAGCCACCACTTTTTGTTCTTCATTAAAAATTGGAACAGCTCTTTATACATGCTTCCTCCGTGATCTAGTTGTCTTTACTTTTTTCGATAAAACTCTTTTTCTTTTTTTCCTGATGACAAATTGATCAAGTACTAAAACGTCAATGTCAGTATGCAGAAAACAGTTGATCGCATCTCTTGGAGTACAGACAATCGGCTCTCCTCGAATATTAAATGATGTATTAATAATAACTGGTACACCAGTTTTTTTCCTATACTCATCGATCAAATCATAGTATAGCGGATTATCATCTCGATGGAGAGTCTGGAGACGACCAGTTCCGTCCACGTGCACCACCGCGGGGACGTCTCGTTCTCCAATCTTAGGTTTGAATGGATAAACCATCAGCATGTACCGAGCGGACTTTGGTAATTGTCGGTCAGACTTAAAGTAGGTTGAGGTGTACTTCTCTAAAATGACTGGAGCAAATGGCCGGAAGAGCTCTCGATGCTTAACTTTTTCATTAATGATATCGCGCATCTCTACTGTGGCAGCCGAAGCCAGAATGCTCCGAGAACCCAGCGCACGTGGTCCCCACTCCATTCTGCCTTGGAACCAGCCGATGATCTGCTGGTCGGCGACCATCTTGGCAATATCTTTGGCTAATGTGCGTTTACTCTTTACAAACTCATACTTTAAACCAGCCTCCTTGAGCGCGGTTTGAATCTCGTACCAGCTGAAGGAAGGTCCCAAGAAAGGGGTGAACTCTTCCGAAAATTTCTTATGCAGCTGAGCTGAGGCTTTTTCGTTTAGCCGGGGCAGACCGAGCTCCTCCGGATGAAAGCGAAGGTACAGAGCAGCTCCCATGGCGCCGCCAGCATCACCTGGATCCGGCGGGATAAAAAGCTTTTTGTATGGAGTTGAGCGCAACAGTTTGCCGTTCATGACCGAGTTCAGCGCGACACCACCGGCTAGACAGAGGTGTGGAGTGCGGTGGTGTTTGTACTCAGCATTCAGGATATGGAAAACAATCTCTTCAAGTTTGGCCTGAAGGGATGCCGCAATGTTCTCGTAGTGTCGCTCCATCGGACTTTCCGGTTTGCGAGTGGGGTAGCCCAACAACTTCTCAAGCTTCTCTGAGTACATGTGATCCGACCAGTCGAAGTCAAAGTATTCCATGTTGAGCGAAAAGCTTCCGTCAGGATGCAAGGTTATGAGCTGATCAAGCTTGTCCTTAAAAGGCTCAGGGTCACCATAGGCGGCAAGTCCCATCACTTTATACTCTGCGTCGTTCACCGAAAAACCCAGATACGCAGTCATCGTGCTGTACAACAGCCCGAGTGAGTGAGGAAACTTTATCTCCCGATCAATCGTCAGTTTTTTTCCTTTTCCATAGCCGACCGTGGTCGTTGCCCACTCTCCTACTCCATCTAAAGTCATAACTGTTGCTTCAGGGAAGCCGGACAGATAGTAGGCGCTTGCTGCATGGGCTAGGTGGTGTTCAAGATAAAAGACTTTTCCGTAGTAGTTCAGTTCATCTTTCAGAACTTCTGAGATCTTCAATTTGATGTTTAGCCAAGAGCCAAAACTGTTTTGATACACCCCGTAACTTTTGGGGAAGTGCTGAAGATGTTGGTGGATCACCCGATCAAACTTAATGATCGGCTTCTCATAAAAAACGATTGCATCAAGCTCATTAGCTGCCAGCTTTCCTTCATTTAGGCAGTACAAGATTGCTTGCTTCGGAAAGTTGTTATCATGTTTTTTTCGAGTAAAACGCTCTTCAGCTGCAGCAGCCACGATGGTGTCATCGACTATTAAACACGCAGCCGCATCGTGATAGTAACAAGAGATTCCTAAAATTTTCATACGTTCCCACTCGCTAGTACATTGCTTTAATGTCAATAGGTCGGCCGTGTTTTTCCCAAGTTGAAGTCACTCCCTTCTTTTCAAGAAACTCTACGCCCATTAACTTTGCAAAGATGGAAGTCAGTCCGAACCCCAACAGATAGATAGCTTGGAGAAAGATCCAGGTAAAGACTCGCTGTTGGAGAAGACGTATTTTTTGAAAAAAGGAAATGATTTGATTCCACATATGATTTTTTATCCCTTAATATGCCCTATTTTGCCACATTTTGTGGGCGTCTTCCCATCTCCTCGTAGCCTTGGCGCGAACGTCTGGTGGTATAAACTGCGTTGAGAGCTTTGCAGGAACTCGCCAGCTATTCGCCCAGATGAAACCATAACTGAAAACCGGGTCCGTTTTACGTAACCTTACCTCCTGGAATCGTATCTCGCCAGCCTGAATTTGTTTACTGAGCTCTTCGTTATCAAAGAAAATTGGCTGCTTCTTTCCTTGGAAAGCATTCCTAACCATCTTTCTGGGTGCGGGAAAAATTCCCCACTCTCGTTCAACAAATAGGTGCTCCTGGAGTCCAGAGACGAACAGGACTCCGTTATTTTTGAGGAGCTCTGGGCTGGAGGCCTGCTGCAACACCGGAACCGGGGCCTGCAAACTTTGCAAGGTATCGATCAGCGTTATGACGTCTAAGCTGTGCGGTCGTACCAGACGCAAAAAATGCGCATCGGCACAGATACGGATGACGTTTTCCCCAGAATAGAATGCCTTGGACAGAAAAAGATTACTAAAGTTCGAGTCCAGCGAGATGATCTTTAACTTCGGATACGCCTGCTGCATCTCAGTAAAGTTGTTGACTATCCCGGAACCGACATCTAACCAGAGGATCTTTCGCTGACGCTGAGGTCGCACCAGCAAGGCTGCTAGCGGAAAGTGAATCGCCAATGCATCCTGCCACTCATCGCGGGTAAAGTAGTATTTCACCAGATGTTTTGGCAGGAAGAGTGATAGAAGCCTTGCGCACTGCACCTTGCCGATCTTTTGGAGAAAATCGGTTGAAAGGAATCGGGAGAGTAAAGGTTTACTCCGTTTTATCCATATCTGCTCGGGATGAAACTTTCTTCTCTGGGTCAAACCTAAAAGAACAGCCGCCGTGAAATCTTTCTGCCGGAGATAATCAAGAATTTGCCGATTTAACGGCTTAAAGAGATACAGGATCCCTTCAATAATAGGGAACTCATCACAGTTACAGACGAGCGAGCCGAAAACGATCTGCTGGCCGTGTTTTTTCCAGATTGCACCGATTTTGAAATGTTCATAACAGAGTGGGCACTGAAGAAGCTTGACGTCACTAAGTAGCATGGTCGTTGTACCACTGCGCTGTTCTTTGCAGACCGTCCTCCAAAGTAATAACCGGCTGCCAACCAGTCTTGCGTGTCAGGCGTGAAGAATCAAGCCACGACCGTCGCTGTTCCGTAAGGGAACGATCCTGATAAGTAATGTTTAGTTTTTTCTTAGCAAGAGAAGCACACAGCTCTGCAAGCTTGTGTGTAGTAGTAGGAATGCCGGTACCTACGACAAAAACGCCGGTGCATCCATGTTCTGCTACTGCTACATTTGCGGCCACCACGTCATCGACATAGATATAGTCGCGTTCATGTGTGCCGTCTCCGTAGATAACAAGTGGCTGACCCTCACTGAGGAGACTCATAAACCTTGCAACCACCCCCGCTTCACCGTCCAAAGACTGCCTGGGTCCGTAGACATTCGCATAGCGCAAGCTGGCTACCTTTACTCCGGATTGTTGACTGTACCAATTCCAATACAACTCAGCAGCATACTTCGCGGCTCCATAGGGTGAGACTACGGCGATCTCCGAACCTTGGTGGTACGGAGGATTCTCTAACCCACCGAAAACAGCCGAAGAAGAAGAGAAAACTATCTGAGTAGGGTTATAGCGATCAGTATCCGAGAGTTTGAGACAAGCTTGGATGAGGCTGAGTGTGCCACCAATGTTACTTTGGGCATCTTCCAGTGGTCGCTTGAGGGCAGCTCTGAGTTGAGAATGTCCCGCCAAATGGTAAATAGTTTTAGGCTGATGAGTAGAGATAATTTTGATTAATTGATCATTTTTATTCAGATCCATTTCATAAAACTCAACACCCGAAGGAAGGTTCGCCTTCTGCCCACTACTTAAGTCATCAATCACGATGACTTTCTTCCCTCGTTTGACCCAATACTCTGTGAGATGGGAGCCGATGAAACCGGCTCCACCGGTAACCAAAACAGAAGCTGTGATATGTTTCCCGCTCATTACTTCCAAGTCTTTCTGTAGGCGGCTACGACTTCCTTGCCACCGTCCAGTTTAACTTTCCCTTTCTCTAACCACACAAAGCGTTGATAGTGGGGCTCAATAAAACTCATCACGTGACTGACAGTGATGATGGTCTTATTCTGGTGAAAGAACTCCTCAATACGGTTAAAGCATTTCTTCTGAAAGTTGGCATCACCTGTGGCGATCATTTCATCAAGCACCAGAATGTCCGGATCTGCGTGGACAGCCACGGAAAATCCGAGTCTGAGCTTCATTCCCTCTGAGTAAGTAAAAAGCGGGGCATCAATGAACGAACCGATGCCGGCAAACTCAATAATTTGGGGTGTCCTCTCTTTAATCTCAGAACGCGACATTCCGACTAATAATCCATTGAGCGCGATATTTTCATATCCAGTCAACTCTGGATGAAAGCCGGCTTCCAGGTCAATCAAAGAAACCACTCTTCCATTAACCCTCACGTCTCCCTGTGACTGCTTAGTGACTCCGCAGATAATTTTAAGGAGAGTGGTCTTGCCGGAACCATTTCTACCAATGATCGCCACCTTCTGCCCCTTGGGAATACTTAGGTCGATTCCGTCAATTGCCATGAACTGCTCGTTATATGTCTGCCCAAAAAACTTTTCTACAAACGTCGGTTTTTCGTGGTGGAGGGTGTAGCGTTTTTTGACTGAACGAAGCGAAACCGCCAACGGGCCGATTAACTCAGTCCTGGGTTTGGAAACTGTTTTTTGACTCTTTTTTCTTATTGTTCGCTTTTTTGGTTGTTGCTTTGGCATAACTAGACCCAGTCATCAAAGTAAGGTGCTTCTCGTATAAAGATCCAGCAGCCTAAAAAGAACAAAACGACTGATAAAAATACATCTAAGATCACTAATTCAGGATCATACACAGGCTGCATTAGAACCACTGCATGGAAAAGTTCGATTAGGCCGGTCATCGGATTCAGGTATAGCAGGGAGCCAAAGAACTCCGGGAGGAGTTGCAAAGTGTAGACAATCGGCGTGGCATAAAACCAGAGTGGCATAACTGCTTGCACTAAAAAGTTGACGTCACGATACTTGACGTTCAGTGCTGCAAACAGCAAAGAAAAACCCGTTGTCAGCAAAGTTAACCAGCCAATCAAGGGTAATGTATAGAGGAGCCGAATCGAGTAATCAGTTAGTTGAGTAAGTGAATGGTGCTCTGTGACGACTTTATCACCGATCAATACCAGGAGGAGCAGCATCCAGGCGATCATCATATGAAACAGGTTAGAGAAAACAACGGCAAGGACGATTGATTCGCGGGGAAAGTTGGATTTTTTAATCATGCTCCGCTCATTAGTCATAATCGGAGTGTTCTTCATCACTGAGTATGAGAAAAAGTTCCACGGCAGAAGGCCGGTAAACAGAAACAGAAAGTAGTTATCCACTCTGACAGGCACAAAAAACTGGAAGATGAAGCCGATCACCAGCATCTGCAAAACCGGGTTCAAAAAAATCCACAGAAAACCAAGGACTGCCTTTTTGTACCGAGCTTTGATTTCTTTGAGAGTCATTGCCCATACAAACTCAAACCAAAATTGATCTAAAAAGTGGTGCTTCATAAGTAGTGGGCAAGCAAAACCATTTTCGTCACTGAAATGTACTGTATCAAACTAAAAATGTCGATGGCTGTGCCTTCAATAGACTAAGAGGTTTTGGGAGGATACTTGAAACCGAGCTCTTCAAGCAGCTGGGGAGTTGCACCGTGTTTATATGCATACTCGTGGAATTGATCGACCACCATGGCAGTAACGTCACCAAGTTCAAGAATTGCTTCGGCTGTTTCTCTTAACTCACCAGGAAACACAACCCACTTACGAGTTTCCATAACTGAGACATCTGGTTTAAAGTGGGAGTGAGGCTTGAGTACCAAAACTGCTGTCCGTAAAGATGCTGGTGAGTACTGTTCAAGATAATTACAGACCAGCTCCAATGTATCCCCACTGTCACAAATCTCGTCTAAAACAATAATATGTTTACCTTGGATATCCACTGACAGTTCCTGACTGACAAATGGTTTCTTTACTTGTTGAAGATTTTGGTATGAGCTGACCACCAGAGTAGCGATTGGGACGTTCAGCGCATCCGAGATAATCTTTGACATCACCGCCCCACCGCGTTGAACTGAGATGAGGTAGTCAATCTTCTGTCCTCCGTAGAGCTGGTTAATTTTTATCACCAGATCAAAACAATACTTTGAAAACTCTTCAAAACTGAGAAATAAAAACTCAGGCATAGTAGACATCCTTTTCGGTATGTACGCGTCCTTCTAATTGGTGAAATAACTCTAACGCATTTTTGATCGCTTGATCCATATTAAAGTATTTGTAATTTGCCAACCTACCCACAAAGTAGATGCCCTCTTGAGAAAGTTGCTCGGCGTGACGCCTATAGTCTTCATAGAGTGATTGATTTCTGGCATTGGGTACTGGGTAGTAGGGTTCACCGTGGCTGATGCTGTACTCTTTGATGACTAAAGTCCTTCTTTGGTGAGCTATTCCTGGATCTACTACCTGAGTAAGGTGCTTGTACTCGACCGTCCGTGTGAACGGAACGCGCAAGCTGGGATAGTTGATGACTGCTGCGGGCTGCCAGAACGTTTTGCGGGAAGGAAGTTCGTACCATTCCGGCTCAAAACGGAGCGAGCGGTACTCCAGAGTAGAACCGAGTTTTTGCTGAAACTCAAAGAACTGGTCAATCGGCCCCGTGTAAAAAATCTTTTCAAAAGGATGGTTGGAGCTCCCTCGAGAAGTCCTGCGTTCCTGATTAGACTGTTCTATCTGCTCTTTCAAGTCAAAGTAGTCACTATTGAGCATCACCTTGATGCGAGGATGTCGGAGCATTTTTTCAAAGAAGCTGGTGTAACCATGCTTTGGGAGGTACTGATACTTATCAGTAAAGTAGCGATCATCGGTACTGAGCCGCAGTGGGATGCGACCGATCACCGAGGCATCAAGATGCTTGGGGTGTCTTTCCCACTGTTTCTGGGTGTAGGGAAGAAAAAGTTTTTGATACAGGACTCTCCCGAATCTCGAAAGTCCTAGCTCTTCACTGGTCCGCGGCTGGTGTGGATATGTTACTTGGTGCTCATCCAGCCAACATTGCATCTCATCAGGTGTCTGAATATCTGTCTTGAATAGCTTGTTGACCGTATGAATGTTGACCGGCAATGGCACATACGTCCGGCTAACTTTGGAAAGCACCCGATGCTCATAGGGAACCCACTCACCAAAGCGGTGGATGTATGTGTTTACCTCTTCATCATTTGTATGGAACAGGTGAGCTCCGTACCGAGAGACACGAATTCCGGCACTATTCACTTCGTCATAGCAGTTGCCACCGATGTGATCCCGCTTTTCTAAAACCAAGATCTTTTTACCGATGGCTGCATAACGTTCTGCCAATACCGCGCCCGAGAGTCCGGCACCTACTATAAGAATGTCGAAGTCCTGCCACATGCTCTGGAGTGTACCATCGATTATGTAAGTGTTTCCCTCTTGACCTCATATCTTCATTTCCCCTACAGTTAAGTGGAAGCGAAATCGTCGGTTTTTGCATGTCAGACAATGTCGTGAAGCCCCAGGAAACTACTCCTGCTTCCACCTCAACACCAGCTGCTCCATTACCTCCATTGGCTCAGAGTGCTGTTGTTGACTCCGCAAAAGTTAATCCTGCGGGACCTACTGCTCCTAGTTCAACGGAAACCAGCAAAACCGATGTCGTACCTCCGACTGTTCCGGTTTCCACAGCTGGAACCACTCCGCCAGCCAGTAAGCCTCCTCAAAAAAGACGGTACCAACTGCTTTTTGCTGTTGTTGGTTTACTGATCTTGTTAGTGGGCAGCGGTGTGGGCTTTGTATTGATGCAGAGATCAGCCGAGATTCGGCAACAGGCTGCAGTCGCCTATGCGGACTGTCCGAACCATAATCTGAAGCACGGACAAACTATCTGTTCCGGATTTCAAACAATTCAACAGTGCCAAAATGGGGTGTTAGTTAATTACAGTACCTGTGGACCAGGCAAACGATGTGCTGGCACACCCAATGCAACTTGTGTTGACAACACAGCAAGCCCAACTCCTGCTCCTTCAGTTGCTCCTTCACCTGGCTCTTGTCAGCCACTGGGCGCAGCTTGTGATGATGTGACTAATCTATGTTGTACAGGTGGGACATGCCAAGGTGTAGGGACTAACCGACGTTGTGAGGCAAAGCAAGATACTTGTAATGACCCCAACAGTGATAATGATGGTGTCTGTGGTGGTAACCAGGGATGGCTTGGTTTCCGTTGTAACAACTTGACCAACGGTCAATGTTTGGAAAACTCACAAACCTTCAATAACTACCAGGACGCTTACAACTACGCCAGTGCAAATGGCTGTGGCCAGGTCGACGAGGTCTGTGTCGGAGGCTGGAAGAATCGTCAACTTTGTGGCTCCTTCCAGGTTATCGCCTCTAACTGTGGTGGCTCTATCCCAACTCCACAACCTTCACCACAACCGTCACCACGTCCTACACCGACTCCGGGAGTCACCCCATCACCGGTACCTTCACCTTCTATCTCTCCAACTCCAACCCCTGCTCCAGTCTGTGCCTACATTGCCGTCAATAAAGCCAATATCGTGGTCGGTGATAACGTCACCTTCACCTGTGGACTTATTCCAGGTGCCTCGAGGTATGAGTTTAGAGTCAGACTGCCGGACGGGACGATTACGAACTTGTCTCCAGAGGAAGACAACAGCAATATTTCTGAGTCTTTCCAGATTGCTCAACAGGGTGACTACAAGGCTCAGTGTCGAATCTGTGTAGGACCAGGTGCATGTCAGGAATGGGAAGCTTTATAAAAGAGTAATATGACGAATACAACGCCGGGAACCAGCCCAGTCGCTCCCTCACAGAATCCAGATGTGAAGGCACCGACTTCTACCGGCCCAACACCAGTAGCTCCGGTTACTCTACCGAGTAGTACTCCTTCGGCAGTTGGTATGCCGCCGACAGGGATGCCTGTTCCGTCTTCAGTACCTCCAGTGCAACCAGCACCTCCCGCACCTGTCACCCTTGCTAGTCCCATGGGATCTGCCACTGGCCCCTCAGTCTCCATGAATGCTTCTCCAAGCTCCGACCTCCCAGCTGTTTCTTTGCCCACTACACCTGGCGGAAAACCGGAAGTTGCTCCTGAATCTACGGAGAAGGAACCGGAAAAGAAGATCGAGGATAAAGTGCTTGATGTTCCGACTCCGATGGCAAAACCACTGACTCCGCCTGTGGCGAATGCACCTGTTCCCCCTGTTGTTCCTCCTCCACTCGGTGCAATGCCCTCACCAGTTACCCCTCCGCCTGTAGAAAAAACAAGCCTAGGTTCCGACTCTGTGAAACCGTTGGCGGTCCCACCTGCAAACTTGGTTTCTCCAGTCACCGGGGCTGTCCCGACTACGACGGTCAAAGTGCCCAGCGACGCTGGCTCACCAAGTTCGGATTCGAATAACAAACCAAAGAAAGCTGGCGGCTCAAAACTGAAGTTTATCGCTCCGCTCCTGCTGTTCTTCTTCCTGGTTTTTGGTGGTGGAGTTGCCTTTTTCCTGAGCCAGCGACAACAGAACATTCAGAACCAGGCTTCCTCCCTGACCAGCAAAGGTGCAGTCGAGCAGATCAGCTGTGGTCAAATTACTGGATGGGCTTGTGATTCAGCCAACTACGCACAGTCGCTGAAGATTGCGGTCTACTATGACGAGTTTAAAGAATCAAATCTGCTGATCGTGGCAGATGCCAATGTGAATCGTGCTAGTGCTGCCGAGCAGTGTGGTGGTACGACCAATCATGGCTTTGTGATTGATATTCCGAGTGACAGAATCCCTGCCGGGGATCATCAACTCATTGTCAAAGGTATTCCTGTAGGTGCTGGCAACCAACTCAACACTGCCGACATGTTTAACTTCACTATGCCAGGTGGTGGAAGTGGCAGTTCTGCTACTGTCAGCTGTGGCTCAGTCTCCCAATCCTGCTCCATGACCTTTACCGCCCAGGCAGCTCCTGAGAACTCGATAGCCTGTGTGAAAGAAAGCTTCGCTGATGAACTGTCCAACACTTCCGGACAGTACACCTACAACACCCGCCAGACCAGCTTTGAGCCAGGTGAGATTGTCGTCTTCCGTGTGACGATGAGAAATACCGGTCAACAAGTGCAACAGTTCCGTTTGAGTGATGTCCTGACCGGGGAGAATCTTGAGCAACTTGACTTCGTTGACACCAGTTGCGGGAGCTATGACGAAAGCACCCGGACCATCACTGCAAACACCAATCCTGTGACCGGTGGTGACCAGATCATCTGTGGCTTCCGCGCCCGAGTCAAGTCGACCGTTACCACGGCCCTGGTGATTACCAATACTGCCAATATCACTTCAGGAGATCTTTCAGCGAGTTGTAACGCGCCAATTACTATCAGCATTCCAAGTGTGTCGCCTTCACCATCTCCATCACCGTCTGTCTCACCGACGCCAACACCTTCTCCGTCACCTTCGCCTTTGCCGTCTCCATCTCCAAGTCCGTCTCCATTCAGCTTGTCATGTGGCAGCAGCTGTACTGATACTTCTCAATGTGCCTTCAACCACAGCTGTGAAAACGGAAAGTGTGTACTGAATATCTGTACAGCAGGAGCCAGCTGTTCTGATGATCTCTGCCGAGCAATCAGTTGTGGTAGCAGCTGTTCAACCAATACTGACTGTCCTACTGATCACACTTGCAGCAGTGGCGTGTGTAAGCTCACCACTTGTGTAGAGGGATCATCAACCTGTACCAGTGACAGCTGTAGCGTCATCAATGTCGTAACAGTCACCCAGACTCCACCTCCCGTGGCGCAACCTTCTCCAGCTGTTGGCTGTAACCAGAGCTGTCAGACCAATGCAGACTGTAGCGACGGCAACCACATCTGTGTTGATACATCGAGTGGACGTCGCTGCCGCCTTGATAGCAACGTGGCAAGTGAGACCTGTTCTCCAGCTGGTCAAGCGGTGGTACCTACACCGATGCCGCAGAGCTTGCCTGTCGCTGGAAGTAATGACATCCTGAAAGCGGTAGGCGTGGGTGCAGCTGCAGTGATCTTGGGAATTGTCGGACTACTCCTTCTCTAATTCGTTGCCTGACAGGATATAATCAGCTCCATTGAGCCGGTAGCTCAGCTGGTTAGAGCGGTAAGCTTATACCTTACTGGTCGGGGGTTCGAATCCTCCCCGGCTCACACATCTCTCACTTGTAAGAGAATCCTTACGGTAATCCTTTACATACGC
>JACFOI010000026.1:0-6283 GCA_019454415.1 Patescibacteria group bacterium
GTGGCGGCGTCCCGGCCACCGATCACGGCTTTGACGGTGAACTGACGGTCATGGTCTGGTCCAGACTCACCCACGACGATATACTCGGGCGCTGAGATGCCCTCAGCCTGCAGGACTTCCTGAAGTTGGCTCTTGGAGTGTTTGTAGAGGCGTTTTTGGAGAATGACGTCCATCTTGGGGAATAATAGCTCATTCAAGAGGCTACGAACGGCCTCGATGCCCTGATCAAGGTACAGAGCACCAAGTAATGCCTCAAATGCATTGGCCAGCAAACCAACGTTCTGACGGCCTCTGGAGGTCTCTTCCCCTTTACTCATGTACAACTTTTCACCGAGTTTCAGCTCCTGAGCCACTTCAGCGAGGGTGGTTGTCTTGACTAGGGCACTGCGGAAGACGGTCAGCATTCCTTCTTGTTCATCGGGAAAGCGGTCATACAGAAAATCAGTCGCCACGAGCTCCAGGACAGCGTCGCCGAGAAACTCAAGGCGTTCATTTGACTCTTTGGAGGTGGAGATATGCTCGTTGAGGGCACTGCGATGCGTCAGTGCCGTCGTCAACAGAGCTTGGTTTTGAAAGGTAGGAAATGCGACGGTCATACTACTTACAATTGTACGCCTCCAGACAAGCAAAGACTTGTGGAGATTCCTTAGACCTCGGCAAACTCTTTTTCCTCTTCGATGACGCTGACTAACTCTGCGACTGTCACACAGTCTCGCAAAGTGTGCATGTCCAGCTGGACATCAGGGAATTTTTTCTGAATCTGTAACAAAATGCGCTCATGATCAGGGGTGCCAATAATATCCAGATCATCTTCATCGAAGCTGGTATCCTGGGTAATTTCTTCCGGCTCGTACGTCAACGTCTCCGCAAGTACGTCGCGGACCACCGGGAAAATGAGGCCCTTATCTTCCTGAACCTGGCCGTTGAGGTTCTTCATACTCTTCCTCCACTCAATTATTTCAGCTACTTGAAAAGATGAGCTAAGACGCCATTTACAAACTTGGGCGAACTTTCAGTCCCAAACTCCTTGGCGAGCTCAACCGCCTCGTCGATCAAGACTTTCTTTGGTGTTCGCTTTGTTTTCCATTCAAACACAATGCTGCGAAGAATCGCAAGATCCACTTTGTTAATGTCTGCAAGTGGACGTTCGCTGGCGAACCCTTGAATTTCCTGATCAATCGAAGGTAACTCTGCGATGAGTTCTTGAAGCTCGGGATAGGCTTGAAGGAAGGCTTGTTGCTGTGCCTCGTCCACATAAAACGAGTACGCAAACACCGCCTGCATCACCTGTATCCGACGAAGATGACGAGGGTCAACTGAGTCTGTTAATGCTTCAAGTTCTTCAGCATCAGTCACACCCGTATCCTAACTGCTTTTCCAAGTGTTGCAAGAGGAAGGAGCTCAGTCTTACTTCTTCGCGGTTTTCTTTGCCGCGGGCTTCTTGGCTGGGGTTGTCTTTTTGGCAGTTTTCTTGACGGTCTTCTCTGTTTTTGCAGTCTTGGTTGCAGTTTTTGCTTTGGTTGGCTCGGCTGCTGCTGGTTTAACAGTGGTCGACTTAGCAGTTGGGGCTGCTTTCTGTGCAGTCTTCTTTTTGGCTGGCTTGATCACTGCGCCAGCGACGGCTTTGGTGAAACGGGCAAAAAGACCGGATTTATGTTTCGGGACAGAGCCATGGGCTTTGTTCTTGGCGAGTTTTGGAGTGTTACCGGCACGTCGTTTGCCTTGCTCAACGCGGGTAATTTTATTTTTTGGATGGGCTCCCATACGTTCCTTTGTATTGATTTATGGTGATCTTCTCTATTTTGTATGGGCTGTATTGTACCCAGTCTCGGCGAAAAAAACAATAAAGGATCAAAATATTTTAGGAATTAGGCAAAAATCATGATTGAAAAAAAACGAAGCTGTGGTTAAATAGAAATATTCGTAGACCTGGTTCAACTGCACAGTAGTGAAGCCAAGGAAAACCACCCCAAGAGGTGGTTTTTTGTTTTTTTCGATCAAATTTTCTACGGTTCTTGAAAGAATGAACAGGTAGCCTCCTCGTACGTGGGGGTGCTGCTGGGCAGAACTAGGTCTACGAAACTTGGTTTGCGGGTTCGATTCCCGTCACCTCCACGCCGAAAGAGAAACTAGTTTGCCAAAGGCACCTGCTCATCCTGACTGTAGTGGGCAAACGCGCTTTCCAGCGGTGAGTGCCAGTCCTGGTGTTGGGCGATCAGCTGGTCGGTAACGCGTTTGGCTTCTGTGACGAGCTGCAGGTTGGTCCAGTTGGCAAACAGTAGCTGATCCAGGCCGTGCTGTTGGGTGCCAAAGATGTCTCCGGCTCCCCGCCGTTGGAGGTCCTGTTCTGCCAACTTCAAGCCGTCGTGAGTTTCACAGAACTGCTGCAAACGTTCTTTGACATTGAGAGCTTTACTAGTGGTGAAGAGCAAACAGTAGGCTTGTTGACCTGCGCGGCCGACACGGCCGCGCAGCTGATGCAGGCTCGCCAGTCCAAAGCGTTCCGCCGCCTCAATGACGATGATATTTGCAGCAGGAAGGTCGAGCCCTACTTCCACAATCGGGGTGGTGACTAACACATCTACCTTTTGGGCAAACAGGTCTTGAGTGACTGCCTGCTGCTCTTTCTTACTCATTCGGCCGTGGAGTAGCTCCACCTTGATTGGGCCTCCTTCAAATGTTCTCTGAGCTTCCATCTGGGTAAACTTTTCACTCAACTCTTCGTACAGATCTGCGGCAGCGGCCACGTTTTCGAAAGCTTCATTCTCGGAGTGATCAATGAAGGGACAGATGACCAAGGCTTGAGCTGCCTGTGTGTCTTTCCGCAGCTCTTTGGCGATCCAGGCGTAGGCATCTTCTCTCTTTCCGTTGGGAACCAGCCAAGATTTGACTGGTTTGCGCCCCGGTGGCAGCTCGTCGATCACGCTCAGAGATAAATGCGAAAAGATGGTCAGCAGCAATGTTCGAGGGATTGGGGTGGCGGTCAACGTCAGCAGATGGGGTTGCCGTTGCAAGCCAAAGGCAGCTGAACGCTGGCTGACTCCGAAGCGATGCTGTTCGTCGTAGATCAGTAAGCCTGGCTCGATCTCGCTCAAACGCGACAAAATGGCATGGGTGCCGACAAAAAGCGTCGGAACAGTACTTACTTCCAGTTTCTTGGCAGTCTGCGAAGTAACAACAGCGATCTTCATCTCCGGGAAGAGTTTCTGCAGCGACTGGGCGTGTTGTTGAGCCAGAATCTGGGTAGGTGTGATCAGGCAGCAGTGCAAGCCATGCGACAGCATCTGCTGGCAAGCTAGTCCGGCAACTGCCGTTTTCCCGGAGCCGACATCTCCCAAGAGCAAGCGATTCATTGGCACCGTCTGCGACAGATCAGTCAGAACTTCTTGCAGGCAGCGCTGCTGAGCAGCCGTTAGTGGAAACGGCAGTGCTTTGCCCACCTGTCCAAACTGTTTGGCGGGAAGCTCAATTGCCGGTGCCTGATTGAGGCTCCTCCACTGCTCTTTGAGCTGATGCGAGTGCAGAATCAGCTGGACCAGCTCCTCCAGTGCCAGTCTTTCCCGGGCAGTGACAATCTTTTCTTCACTCGCCGGAAAGTGCAGTTGCCGCAGGCTTTCTTCCAGTGCCATAAAGCCGTGTAGCTCCACTCTGCTCTGCGCAAGGCTGTCATTTTTGACAGTCAAATGATCGACGACTTCTTTCAAGATTTTGCGCAGCGTCCCGGCTGGTAGTCCGACAATTGTGGGATAGATAGGAACCAGTCGGCCAGTGTGAACACTGTCGCCATCTTGCTTAAACGTCTCCACCGTGGGCTGGACGATTGTGCCGCGGTCACTCAGCTTGCCGCTAACTAAAAAATCAGCAGCCACCCGAAAACGGTCAATCACGTGGGGGTTGTTAAACCACATTAACTTGACCTTGCCACTTTCATCCACCAGTGTCGCTGACTGGATGGATCGCCGTCCTTTGTAGAAGTTACGCGGGTTGAGAATCTTGCCCATCAACGTCACGACTTCGCCAACTTTCAGGTCGGCAACTTTGACGCGACTGGAACGATCTTCGTAGCGGAACGGAATATGCAGCAACAGTTCTTTGACTGTAGTGATGCCGGCATCGGCAAAGCTTTTCTCCAATGCAGGTCCGACACCCTTCACCCGTGACAGTGGTGTACTCAAGCTATACATCGAGTTCAGCCTAGCCGCTTACTGGGCTAAGGTCAAGACACTGGCCAAACTCGAGAGAATTAAACTAGCAATCGCGATGATCGCAAAGAGCATTAAAAACTGTTGGCGACGCTTTTGGGTCATACTATTTTCCTCTCTCCAGTCGGAAGTAGCGGCGCTTGCCGACCCGAATAATCTCGGTCTCCCGATCAAACACTTGGTCCACACTCCCGGGCTTCAGGCCACTGGGCAGCAGCTCTACTCCACCTTGTTCGATGAGTCGTTTGAGCTCACTGGTACTCAGTTCTGTCGGACAGGCTTTGAGAACATCCAGAATTGTTCTCTCATTGCCAGTCAATTGGACAACGGGGATGTCGGTCGGAACCTGCTTCTCTTGAACAGTCTGCTGAAAGTGTTTCTCTGCCGCGTCCGCAGCTGCTTCAGAGTGATACGCTGCTGTAATCGCATGCGCTAACTTTTTCTTAAATGGCATCGGATTCTCTCCCTTTGCCAAGGCAGCTCGTATTTCCTCCACTTCCGGCAGTGGCACATCGGTCAACAACGCGAAGTACTCGATGATCATCTCGTCAGCGATCGACATGATCTTGCCGTACATATTGTTGGGCTCCTCAGTTAAGGCGATAAAGTTGCCGTAGCTCTTGCTCATCTTACGGCCGTCGGTGCCATTGATGATCGGGGTAGTCAGGACCCACTTTTCATGATTGTTGTAGACGCGCTGGAGGTGACGACCCATCATCATGTTAAATGTCTGGTCAGTGCCACCAATCTCCAAGTCTACGTCCATGGCAACAGAGTCATACCCCTGAAGGAGTGGGTAGATAATCTCATGCCCGTGGATCGGCAGATTCTTTTTCAAACGATCCTGGAACATATCTCGTTCAATCAGCTGCTGAATGGTCGTTTGGGCCAGTAGTTTGACGATATCGGCGTACGTCAACTTATCCAGCCAGTCGCCGTTGTAGACGACCCGGATCTTGTTGAAGTCCAGAATCTTGCTGGCTTGGGTTTGCCAGTTTTTGAAGTTTTCGCGGATCTGTTCGTCGGTCAACACCGGTCGGGTACTGTCCCGGCCAGTCGGGTCGCCGATCCGAACAGTCCCGTTGCCGATCAACAAGATCACGTCGTGACCCAGGTCAGCAAACTGCTGAAGTTTGCGCAGAACGACGGCGTGGCCCAAGGTCAGTAAGTGGCCGGTCGGGTCGATGCCGAGGTAGACGCGAATTTTCCGTTGGCTCATCAGCGGCGCCAGCGTCTCTGCAGACGGTAAGACCTCAGCCACTCCCCGTGTCAGTACCTCCCAGACCTGTGAGTTTTTCTCTGTCAATGATGCATCCTGACTCCACTCGAATGACGGTGTGGTCTTGGATAGAATGGCGGTTTGAATCGTGCCGCCGACTTGTGCCTGCAGCAACGTTTTCAGCTCTTTGATAATAGTCAGGAGCTCTCCCTCAGAAACGGTCCCAAACGTATCGATCGGAATGATGACGTTGCGGGTGTCCGGCCGGACTTTACTGAGCTCACCTTGTCGCCAGGCAAAGTTTTTGGTGAGGACTTGCTGGCCACTGGTGTAGGCAAGGACACCTTCCTGCACCCCCTCTGCTTCAGTCTTGTTCATGGCCACAAAGCGATCAACCGAGGTCGTAGGCCGGATGATGATGTCTTCGGAGAGCGCATCTAAGCTATGAGTCCCCACTGGCACGCCGTGTTTGAGTGAGTAGCTGTTAGCAATATCGACGATGGGCAAAATGGACGGGATATCGCCGTTCTTTTTGACACGCTCAACAAGTGCGAGGTGTGAGGGTTTGATCTCGTCGACGTTCAGATTGATTTTACGAAAGGCATCCTCCCAGACCTTGCGGCGGTCTGTGGGCCAGTCTTCTGCCTGGGCATGTTTGATGCTGTCCGAAAGAAGCTGGCCGATAGTCGTCATGTCAGCCTTGGACTGATCAAGGCCAGTGACCACGAGCAGGCCCACCTTAAAGTCTGGGAAAAGTTTGAAAACGTCTGGGTGAATTGAAAATTGCATAAAGATCCTTTTATTCTACTTCAAATGAGTGAGTTCGAGCGAGTTGGCTCGTCGTTGCCACTGAGATGTTGCT
>JACFOI010000026.1:6383-12662 GCA_019454415.1 Patescibacteria group bacterium
GGCTATCTGTGGATTTTTCAAAATTACTACAATTGTAGTAATTTCTTCTTTTGAGTGTTTGCCCGTGTTCTCCTTCTATTTTCTATTTACAAATTTACAAATATCTACAAAAAACCTCGCTGGTGGCGAGGTAGTGTTTTGATCTGTTGTGTACGCAGCAACCTACTCGCCAAGTGTCGGTGAGGAGTAATAGTAGCTGGCGCAAACAGATATCTTGTGCATTAAGTGAGATTGTACTCGAAAAAAAGAGTTTCGCAATTGAAAGTGCTGAAAGTGGTAAGATGAACCTTCTGCACAGGTTTCAAACTTTTCTCAAACACCACTGGTTGTTTCTCGCTGCCTGCTTTGGCGTGACAGTCCTCGGAGCACTGGGCTTTGTGGGTGTGACGCTTGCCGTCCGAGCGGACTTTCTCCGCTCGTTGGACTTTGATCTGACTGTTCGGATTCAAGATTTGACACCTGTCAAGCTCGACGAGTACTTGATTTGGTTTGGCACGATTGCCAAGTTTCAACTTATTGTTCCTGCGCTGATCCTCTTTTTGCTCATCATGCAGCGGTGGGTCATGGTGGTGACCTCACTGGGATTTTTATTTGTGGCGCACCTATTGGAAATCGTCGGGAAAGAGATTCTGTTTCAACCTCCTCCCCCTTTTATGTTTTACCGTCATCCCACGGAGTTCGTTTTCCCGGAGCTACACGTTTTTGATGTGTCTTCATATCCATCTGGGCACAGTCTTCGTATTACGTTTGTCACAGTTACGATCTTTGCCGTACTCTGGACCTCACCCAGAATTCCTCTCCTCCTGAAGCTGGCCATCGGGGCTGCATTGGCAGGAGTTGCTTTTTTGACGATGTTCAGTAGAGTCAGTTTAGGTGAACACTGGAGTAGTGACGTTGCCGGCGGCTTCTTTTTGGGCTTGATGTGTGCTGCCTTAAATGTCATGTTTGTACTGTGGAAAAAGACGAACGCAAGGACCCACCACGCCAAGACGAACTCGAAGACCGAGTAGTTCCGGAGATTCTGCCGGAAGAGTCACTCGAGGAAGAGACCTCCCCAGCGGAGGAAACGCCTGAAGTGCTCGAGTTTGAACTGGATGAAATGCCTAGTATGTCCTCAAGTGTAGAGCCAGAAGCACCCCCTCTCCAGCCAGAGACTGGTAAAATAGATCGGCCAATGCAAATTAATCTGACTGCCATCTGGGAAACGCTGACCGCGCCGTTTGTGGCTCTGTGGTCTGGGCTGACCAGCAAGACTCGTTCCCGACGTCGACTGCACACGGCTTCTTCGCACGCCCTGACAGGAGCCCCTTCTTCCTCTGGACGAAAACGACTGACTCCCGCGGAAAAACGTTTGCGGATGATTAAGCTCGTCCGGCTCGGAGCCATTTTATTCTTTGTCAGTGTGATTGGTGGATTCATTGCTTTCTTTGCCATGTATGCTTGGGTAGCCAAAGACTTGCCTCAGCCGGGACAGGTGATCAAACGAGAAGGCTTTACTAGCAAAATCTTGGATCGCAACGGCAAGCTGCTCTATGACCTCTACGCTGAAGAGCGCAACGACCCGATTAACATCTCTCAAGTTCCTGGCACGCTCAAGGAAGCAACTGTGGCCGTCGAGGACAAAGACTTCTACAAGCATGGTGGCTTTGACCCGCTGACGCCGTTTAGGATTGTCTATAACTATGTGTTCCGGGGTGGCCGAGTAGTCGGTGGCTCTACCCTCACTCAGCAGTTGGTCAAAAATGCGCTGCTCAAAACCAACGAGCGCACCCCGCTGCGGAAGTTCAACGAGTTTATCCTGGCTATTCAGATCGAGCGCAAGTTTACCAAGGATCAGATCCTGGAGTTTTACTTTAATGAAACACCCTACGGGGGAAACTCATTGGGTGTGGGCGCTGCATCCCAAATCTACTTTGGTAAGCCAGTGGATCAGCTCAACTTAGTTGAGTCGGCGATTCTGGCTGGCCTGCCACAACGGCCGACTGCCTACTCTCCGTTCTCTGGGAAAACGGCCGACGACGGTACTCCACTCTGGAAGTGGCGGGCGCTGGGTGTGCTCCGGCGGATGCGCGAAGACAACTATATCTCTGCCGAGCAGTATGACCAGGCGGTTAAGGATCTGGACACTGTTCAGTTTGCCGCCCCCAAAACGACCTTTGCTGCGCCGCACTTTGTCTTCTATGTCCGCGAGCAGCTAGAGAAAGAGTTTGGTGAAGGCGTAGTAGCCAAAGGTGGCTTGACTGTCACCACCTCCCTCGACCTTGATCTGCAGGATAAAGCGGAAGAGAGCGTCAAAACCGAAATTGAAAAAGTCAAAAACTTAAACATCAGCAACGGTGCAGCCTTGGCCATGAATCCCAAGACTGGTGAGATTTTGGCCATGGTGGGAAGCGTGGACTACAACAGTGAGGAAGTAGACGGAAAGTTTAACGTCGTCGTTGACGGCCTCCGGCAGCCAGGTTCTTCGATTAAGCCCGTCACCTATTTAGGCATGCTCCGCAAAGGCTATACGCCGGCGACGATGTTGGCCGACGTGCCCACCACCTTTATGCGGAATGACAGAGAAGATCCCTATGAGCCGAAGAACTACGACGGTAAGTTCCGCGGCCCAGTTAGCATTCGCAACGCTCTGGGAAGCTCGCTCAACGTTCCCGCAGTCAAGTCGATGGCCATGGTGGGCATTAAAGATTGGTTAGGCCTCGCTTATGACTTAGGCTTCCCTACCCTGCAGCCTTCAGATGACAACATGCGAAAGTTTGGACTCTCTGCAACTTTGGGAGGTGCTGAGGTGCACTTGATCGACACAGTCACCTCCTACTCTGCGTTTGCCAATGGTGGCACCAAGATTGAGCCAGTCGCGATCTTGAAAGTGACCGATAAAGATGGCAACGTTCTCCGTGAGTTCAAGCCGACGCAAGGTCGACGGGTGATGTCGCAGGAAGAAGCGTTCTTAATTGATGACATTCTGTCTGATAACAACGCTCGTTTGCTGGCCTTCGGCGCAAACTCGCTCCTCAATGCCGGCAAAGGTGTCGCAGTCAAAACTGGTACCACCAACGACCAAAAAGATAACTGGACGATCGGTTGGACTCAAGACATCATCATCGGTACTTGGGTAGGTAACAACAACGCGACGGCCATGAAGAGTGTGGCATCCGGTATTACCGGTGCGTCTCCGATCTGGCGGTCAATCCTGAATACGGCTTTGCAGATGGGTTTCAAAGCGCCGGAGTGGACACCGCCACCAGGTGTTGAGCAAGTTGAGGTGGACGTAGTTTCTGGCTATCCGTCACACGATGGGTACCCCAGTCGCCAGGAGTGGATGATCAAAGGCACCAAGCCCACCGGCCCAGATCCGATTCATACCAAGCTGAAGGTCTGTCGGGGCGAGAACAACAAACTGGCCACCGACGCCAAAATTGTGGCCGGTGACTACGACGAGAAAGAGTTTGTCGTCATGAAGGAGGACGATCCCTTTAGCGAAGACGGCAAGAATCGCTGGCAAGAAGGGATAGATGCTTGGGTCAACGGTCAGTCGGATGAAAAGTACAAAGCGCCGCGTGACTACTGCGGTGACACAGCCGATGTCTCAGTCAAGATTGATGAGCCTCGAAACGAGACCAAGTACGACAGTGAAGACATCCAGTTCAAAGTATTTGCCGACTCCGGTGACGGAATTGAGAAGATCGAGATCTGGGTTAACGGCAGCTTGAAAGAGACGATCAACAACAAGAGTTATGAGGGAAGCTTGAAGCTCTCCGCAGGCCGCTACCAGATCCAAGCCAAAGCCAAGTCACGTGGTGGCAAAGAAGCCAGCACCGGGACGATCCGGATCGGAACTGGTGGCCAGGATTGGCAGGAGCCAGCACCACAGCCGAGTCCCCAGCCAAGCCCAAGCCCGGCCGCACCGACGCCAAGTCCGAGCATAGTTCCTTCGATTCTCCCTTCAGTGAGTCCCAGTCCCGGACCTTAGGTCCGTTGCCGGATTAAGTTCGTGGCAATCCACCCCCCGCCCAGTACCAACGTCAACTGCCCGACTTGCTGTGTCCACAAATAGTGGTCAAGACTGGCCAACGGTAAAAAGATAATGGCCACATACGGCAGAACGGCCCACCAACTGCGGCGCTGACGAGCGCTCAATTGGCGGTAAAACACTGCCACGACCAGAAGCAGAAGTACTATTCCCAATATACCTATCTCGGACAGCATCAACAGCCCGACGTGATGTACTGGCTGGACAAAACGGACGACTTCTCTGTTCTGGCTAGCTCTTTCCACATAGACGGTAAACTGATCCATGCCGACTCCAGTCAGCGGCAGTTCTTGCCAGAGAGAAAGGGCAGCGTCGTTAAGCATCATCCGTCGTGCAAACGACGGATTGGCCGGAAATGTTTGAGCCAATCTCAAGACCACAAATGGAATCACCACCGCCGCGGTCAGAACCCCAGCCAAAATGGCTTTGCCCAACTCCTCTACCCGATGGTGAGTTCTGGCGAAACGGTAGAGCCAAAGTGCTCCTCCACCGCCAACCAATGCCAACCAGGCAGACCAGGACTGCGTCAACGCCAAAGTAATCACTGCCAGCACACTTGAAACCACAACAGGCACGAGCCACTGTTGCAAGCGTGGCCGGGTCCAGAGTGCCAACAGTCCGATCACCAGTACAGCTGCCAGAACATTCGGATGGGACGTTGTCCCATACGGCAGAACGCGCTCAACGTACTCAAAGGTACCACGCGCCAGTCCGCCGCGCCGCTCTAAGCGCGACTCTCCCAACCAACGATACGACGGGAATACCGAAGACTGTGTAGTGAACTGCACCAACCCAACGGCCGACTGGAAACAAAGCATCGCCATCAACGCGATAGTCATGATTTTTTGGAAAAAGAAGGAACGGTGAGTAACCACCCACGCTGCCAGTCCGAACATCTCCATGACTTTCAACAAAAACCAGGTCGCCGCTAGCGGCCGTGGCGTATGAAGCTGAACTGCAAATAATATCCCCGCCCCTATACCGACGACTAACCAGAGTCGAAAGGCTCGCCCGTCTCGGGTGTGGGTGTGTCTTTCTTTACTGACTTTTTTCCGTCCATTCCACCACTCCACCCCCCACCAAGCCAGAAGAGTCACGATCAGCAGGTCAGTGACATAGAGCTTGGGCAACAAGTAGTCCACCAACAGGCCGTGAAGGTATCCCGTTGACTCGGCAAACTTCAAAAAGAGATTGGACGGCCACAGGAAAATCAGCGCGATGAATAACCACTGTTGAGCGGGGCGAGCAGCTGACACGTCGGAAAGGCACATAGGTCCATTGTAATCCAGTTTGAAGCAGAAAGTGGAGATTAAATTGGGAGGTAAAAATTAAACTTCTTGTTCGAAAAGCGCAGGGTATTGCTTCTTCATTTTGCCTGTATAAAGAATCATTGGCCAACAGCCATCTTGAGGTTCACTAGTAAGTCTTTTGAATCCAAATTTTTCATAGTATCCATAGATTGGTCGACCTTGACTGTCAGTTTCATCTTTTGCGTCTACTGTTAATCCAACAACGCCAATAGTTTTCGATGCTTCAATAAATAAATAGATACATTTTTTTAACATTTCCCTGCCAACCCCTTTTCCCCGGATGCTGTTGTCAACAACAAACCTGCCAATTTTTATCGTAGGTAGTTGGATTCCATTTGGGAAGTTCCCCTCTTTCCTCACTTCGGGGGTAGTGTCTTTAAGCGTAGAAGCACTTAAAGAGAAAACACCAACACAATTTCCTTGTACATCAAGTGTAAGATAATTTCTCGTAACATTTGAGCTTTCCCATTGGCTCATTGTCTCTTTGACATATCGGTCAAGATCTTTATGTTCAGCACAAAAGGATTGAATATCCACAAAGCCAGTCTTGTAATGGAAAAACTTAAGTTCGATGCTCACGGTGAATCTCTCGAAGCAGTTCACCAAGACTGTCCGTGGATTCTGGAGGATTTTCTATGTCACGCAAAACCTGCTCCATCTCTTTGGGAGAAATCGTGGTTGATGCAAAGCACTTTGCTTCATTAAACGTTTGAGCTAATGCTGAATCAGCTGGCACAGGTTGCTTACTCACTTTCATATTTAAGCCGAGTATATCATTCAAATAATTTAGATTAAACGATGAACTAATATGTATAAAATTAATCTTTAACTCCACCCACCAAGACTGCGTCGTACTCTTTTGCTACTTCTCGTGTCACTTTTTGGCGCAGCTCGGTGACAGTACTGTCCGCGATCTGTGTCTCGAGATCCTGGTAG
>JACFOI010000004.1 GCA_019454415.1 Patescibacteria group bacterium
ATCGTGAAAAGAAAAACGACAAAGCAGGCAGCGATGGTCGAGGTGATCACCCAGGGATGGGTCAGGAAACGCTTCAGAGCAGGTGGCATCTTTCCTTAGACGCGGAACTTACGACGGGCGAGCTCAATCACCACGCCGGCTGCTCCGCTACCGAGACCAAAGAGTGGGATCACCGTAGGAGTTCCGGTAGATGGCTGGCGGTAAAGTGGCTTAGTAGAGCCAATAGTCAGGCTCCGGCTGCAGCTGTCTGTGCCGCCAATCCACTGATCATTGTTGTTCTTGATGTAACCGCGGACTTGATAGGTACCAGCTTGGGTGTACTGCTGTTCAAAGGTGCGACCGTCACTTTCCTTGACCACGCCGTTGCCGAAGTCGAGCTTATAACCTTTAATGTCACCTTTGTTGTCATAGCCGCTGACGGTGAAGTGAACAAGGCTGGGAGCCTTGGCACCGTTGTCGGCGGTGATGAAGAGATCGGAACAGCCGTACTTGTGGCTCTCCACTGATGAGGACTTCACGTAGACAGAGGCTTCACAGGCGTTGCTGCTTTTGTAGTTACCGACCGAGTCCTTGACGTCCACCCGGGCAAGGAACGTGCCTGAGACGGTGTACTCATGAGTTACTTCTGGATCAGTTGTCTCAACGCGGGTGCCATCCCCGAAGTAGAAACGGTAGGCTTGAATGTTGCCTTTGTTGTCGGAGCCACGGGCCCGCAGTGTTACTTTGGCCGGGACTTGGCTATTGTTCCCACCGACCACTTGCAGGCTGTCACAGCTACTCAACTGGGGAGCGACGCTGGGTGAAGGCGTGGGGCGAGGAGTTGGGCTCGGGGTGGGCACAGGTGTCGGCACCGGTGAAGGAGCTGGTGAGGCGGCTCCGGCTACTACCACAAACGTGTCCGTATCAGAACATGAGGAGATCGTCGTCGAGGTACACGTAAAGGTGTATCGTCCGGATTGGGGAATGGTGTAGTTGCGTAGCTCCGGCGAGTTGGAGGCACGACTTCGCTGACCGTTCGGAGTGGTCAACTCAATCACGCCGCCCTCAAGGAGGGCAGTCCCTGTTTTGGCAAAACAGTTCACGTCAACCTGAGCACCAGGAGTGAGGCGAATATCGGACAGGTCATTGCCGCTGATCCAGGGACCATTCCCGCTCTGGCGGAACTGAGTGTTCACCTGTTGCTGGCTGTTGCAGGTAGTGGCTTGGGCAAGTGTGGCGGAAGCTCCGGGACAGTCATGGCCGAAGTCGTACACCCAGCCGCCAATCGCCCCGTCAATTCCGACAACGCCCTGGTCATACTGCAGACGTCCACACTGGCCATACGGCAAGCTGGCAAAATCATGGCGGATCTGACTAGAACTGCCATTGAGCTGCGGGACTGTGACGTAGTTCTGCCACTTGTTGACGAGGGTGGCGTCATTATTGTGCTCGGTGGAGCAGGCGCCAGTTCCGCTGGATTTACACTGGAAGAGATAGGAATCAACGATGACGCTGGTATTAGGAGTAAGATTACCGTTTCCCCCATTCTCCGACTTTAAACTGTAGTAGCCAAAGTTGGCATTGACGCCGCCATAGGTACGAACCGGAACTGCGTACGCAATTTGAGCCGCTGCCGCAAAAAAGATAACACTCAAGATTGTGGAGAAAAGAAAACGAGTTCGCATAGCCCTCAAGAGAATTGCACTATTAATGACTACTTTGATGCGATTATACATCTCTTTCTTACAGAAATAGACTGAAAAACGAACCCGCATTTGAACACCAAGTTATGCTTCCTGTATCACAGCGCCGCCAAGGCAAAGTGGAGTGTGAGAACTGTAAGAGTGCTGTCGGTAAAACACTGCAGACTGCCCCTCGGCGATTCCTTGAATAGGCTCATCCAGCATCACCCGCAGTGTCTGTAGGTTAATCTGCGCCGGATGAAGTTGCCCGGTGTGGCGGATCCTGACTAACACCGGCAATGACTGACCTAGCTGGTCGCTATCTACCGCAAAGGCCGGGGTAATCCAGTGAAGGTCACTGACCGTAAACTCCTGTTGATAAGTATCACGGCCAAAGCCTACCACCAGTTCATTTTTTTCAGGATTTTTGCCGACTACATAAAACGGTGGGATATTATGATGGTCGATCTGCTCTCCGGTTTCGGAAACAGTGACTGTCTTGGGGAAGATACTAAAACCATGTCGCTGGCCGATGGTATAAAACCACAGGCCATTGTGGCGGCCGATCAGCCTTCCCTGTCGATCTACCACGTCACCGGGGTTCTCCCCCAGTCGCTCACGCAGGAACTCGTGAACGTTGATATCGCCGATAAAGCAGATTCCGACCGAGTCTTTTTTGTCCGCCGTCTCCAGACCGAACTCCGTGGCCAGCTTGCGAACTTCTTTCTTTGTTAAATGGCCAATCGGAAACAGGGTGTGCTTGAGCTGCTCTGCAGTAAGACGGTACAGGAAGTAGGTTTGGTCCTTCCAGCTGTCTTGGCTGGCGAAGAGTGCCGGTTGCGTTCTCCTCTGCCCTTCCCCCTCCGGAGCGGTGGGTACTGGTAGGACTTGGGCATAGTGTCCGGTAGCCACAGCGTCAAAACCTTCCCGTATTGCCCAATCATAGAACAAGCCGAACTTGATCTCTTTATTGCACATTACGTCAGGGTTGGGCGTTCGGCCTGCTTGGTACTCCTGGAAGAAGTACTCGACCACCCGCTCTCGATACGCGTCCTTGAAATCCAGAACGGTGAACGGGATCCCTAGACTCAAGGCCACCTGAAGAGCATCTTTGCGATCCTGGTCTGTCCGGCAGCCTGGAGCCCGCCAACATTCGAGGTAGACACCGGTTACTTCATAGCCTGCATCCACCAACAACTTGGCTGCCACGGACGAGTCGACGCCACCGGACATTCCAAGTGCCACTTTTTGATGAGTTGCTTTGCCTTGAAGCATGAGCGTATTTTACCAGGCAAGAGCAACGGATACTTACGAATGGTGAGACGGACCAATTAGTCCCCTTCGGGCAGTGGCAGATCTTTCAACTCTGGATAGATCAGGAATAAAAACTCACGACCAGCGTGACGATTCTTTCCCTGATAGGGGTAGTCATGGATACAAAAGCCAGGAGAACCGTTGACTTCAATAATGTTATAAGTGCCAGGCTGCTGCTCAGCCTGAATATCGGTAGTCATAAAGTCGATTCCGGCGAACTCCAGACCGGGAATCGCCGCCATCACTTTGAGGGCAATTTCTGTAACGGACGGATGAGCTGTGTCCGTGACATCAATACTATCACCACCAGTGGAGATATTTGAGTTCAGGCGGAGAAAGACTTGTTCGCCCTCAGCTGGAATACTCTCTAGAGTCATTCCCAAGTGCGCGAGGTGTTGGAGGACGTGTTTATCGATGGGAATCTTAATTAATGCGTCCTCTTTAATGTCGGATCGACGGGGATCGCTGTTTTTCTGCTCAATGAGCTGTTGAATAGTGTGTTGACCGTCACCAATCACGTTAGCCGGAACACGATTTAAGATCCCGATCACTTTTTCCCGAGTCGCCAGAATGCGGTACTCAACTCCGGCAGCGGTCTCTTCTACAATTGCCCCGCTGTTGGCTTCATGCGAGAAAGTGAAAGACTCGGCGACAGCGGTTAGGTACTCGTGCTGATCCCGAATGTCCATAAACACGTTCTGCCCCTGGTTGCCGTGGGAAGGTTTGACCACTAATGGTTTCTGCAGGGCATTGAATACTTCTAACCAATAAGCCTGGTCATCATGGCGGGAAATATGAAAGCCTTTGGGAATCGAGATCTGGGCATGGGCCAGAAAAGCCCGCGTAATAGACTTGTCTACACAACTATTGAAGCCGACAGCCGAGGCTGAGCTGGGAACTTGGGCGTAAAAATAGCGGATGACACCGTTGTAGTTCAAACGAAAAGTTCTCGTTCCCGGAACTTCTTCCCAGGTAATGCCATACTTTTCGGCTTCAACCAACACTTCCCTAGTGCTCAGGTAAATCAAGTGGCCGTCAGCCACTCCGCTCGGCCGAATAACCTTGTATTTCCAGTCTGGAATGCCGTTCATAAAATACGCTTAATAGGTGATAACGTTCACTGGTATTCTATCACTATCGAAGCGTTCGAACTCAAAATTATCCGGATCTCCAAATCTTTTTAAACAGAAAAGCTGAAGTTTTCCGTCTTTTACGCCAAAGAAGACTCCCCGTCCGTCTTCAGCCACCGGTACTGAAGTTAGGAAGGAAGTGTCCTCCTTTGGAACGGGGACGTAGCCCATGTTCAGCTTGTACTCCAAGTTGCCAAGAGAGTTGATAACGCCAAAGGCATTCCGCATTGATCCCAGCGAGAGGCTGGTCGGGCGTTGTTTGAGTGCTTCGCGCAGAAAGATAAAGTCAATAATTGCCCCCAGCGACCGGTGTTTTTTGGTCAGTCCGGGAATCTCAGAGCTGGTCTTGAAAGTAGCGGTGAACGTCGTTTCTTTTTGGACGTACAGAATAGTGCCGCACAGCTTTTCTTGGTGATAGAAGAAGAAGCCATAAACCTTCTTCCCTTCTGCCATTTTTTGAGCAAACCAATCCTCGGTGGCAATGATGTCGTACCGCTTCGAGATCATTTTCTGGTGATAGTGTTGCCACCACTCTGCGTACAGCTGCTTATCCAAAAGACGATGTTGGTAAGTGACATCGTATCGTGCAAGTAGTTCATCGGCATTACGGAGTAGCTTGGTCAAGGTTTTGCTCTTGATCGTGGAAAGGATATCGGGCGCCGAAAGGTCATACAGCCAGCGTACTTTCTCAGGTCGCTGGATGTCCCACGGAGTAAGGTCAATGGTTTGTGGCGTTGACATATTTTTAAAGGTGAAAGAGCTGACGCGCCTTTGCGATGTGCTCATCAATGTCCTGAAACGAGACTTGGGTCACTAAGCGAGATTGGTACTTTCGAATAGTATCAGCGTCTTTCCCCAACACGTGATAGCACAGTTGGTTATCCCGGACAGTCAGAAAAACGAGCTCAGTTAAATTGGCTTCTTTATTGAGAATGAAAGTGGTTCGCCACTCTCCCACCGGGAAAGCGGTAAAGCCGTAACGAGTCTTGAACTCAAAGATCCCGGCATTGTCAGTGATGCCAGCAGGATTTGCCGAAAGGCCATGGCTAATCTTAGGAATCTTCTTTTCAAAACAGAACTGAATCAGCTCCATCTCCAGGACACCACCGATTCCACCCCGGATTTGATCGAACCGTTTCTTGGCTCCAAACATGACACGGAACTCTTCTTTGTAGGCAGAAACGAGCAAGCCGGACTCCAACTTGTTGTCTTTGTACAGTCCAAACAAATACACTGGAACGCCGGTCAGTAAGTTCTTTTGAACAATGATGTTGGCGTTGTAATCGATAGCGCGATCTTTCTTCAAGGTGGTCGCAGCATAGACATCCATGAACTCCTGACACTTTTTTTCGTCGACTTCTTCAACGCGGATCTCGTAGCCATGTTCAAGGAAAAAGGCTTTAGAACGCTCAACTTGCTCGCGTTCTCGTTTGGAACGGATGAAGTCCTTGGGAGCTGAAAAGAAGGTCAGATCACCTTTCCAGTTGAGCTGGGCGGAGTGATAGACGCCGCTGGGGACGTAGGTGTCGAATACCAAAAAGTCCGCATGGGTAAGTTCGTCAATGATGACAGACTCAAAGTTGGGGAAACGCGCGGTAGTCAAGTCAAACTGTTTTTCTAGCATCTTCCTCTGGATTACTGCGTTGTACTTTATGACTGTGATGGTGTCCCAAAATACGCCGTTTCGACCATATCCAGGATTCTTGCAGCGACATTCCTAGCCTGACCCTGGACCGGATAGTGATGCATCCGAAGGCCGGGTGCAGCGTTGACTTCAATCACGCCGGCAGTTGGTTGCTCTACGATAGGTCGCTCCAGTGATTCGCACATCATGTCGATGCCGATCACGTTCAAGTCACAGACTTTGGCGATCTGCTCAAAAAGCCGTTTGTTCTCTTCACAGACCAGCTCAGTTACGTCCCACGGCTCACCGCCAGTGGAAAGGTTAACAGTCTTGCGTAGCTTTACCTCAGTGTCCTTGGGCGGGACCGACTGAAGATCAAAGCCTTGCTCGCTCAGATACCCGAGCACGAGTTGGTCAACCTTAATCTTAGTTAACTTGGACTCATGCCCTTCTCCCCGCCACGGATGAGAGTTCTTTTGATCGATCAACTGTTGAACTGTAGAAGTACCATCGCCAGTGACAAAGGCAGCCTTCCGAAACGCGGCTGCAGTGAACTGAAAGTTGATGCAGACGATCCGGTACTCTGTGCCGGTCAAAATTTCTTCAAACAGCTGTGGTTTGCCTGCGTCGACAAAGTACTGTCTAGCTTCCTCAAATGTCTTGATGCCGACCACCACACCTTTGCCAGCATTTCCATCCAACGGCTTCATCACCACCGGAAACTTCAGTGTATTGATCTGTTCGATTTCCTCGACTTTATTCACTTGCACATACTTGGCTGTCGGCAAGTTGTAGTAGGACAAGATTTTTTTGGTTAACTGTTTTTTGTCGGCGATGGTTTTACCGATTGATGATTGCAGCGACGTTCTGGCTCCGCGCGTAAACCAACTTTTGTCGTTCTTTTTCATCAAGACAGTCTTGCGGTCATCAAAGATGTGACAGTCAATTCCCCGTTTGGTGGCCTCTTCCATCATGATTGCCGAGCTGATACTTGCGTCACTCATAGCTTCTCCTCAAAAAAGTTCTGTTTACCGATCGTGGCAATCTGTTGTTTATACGCCTCGAGATCCGAGTAGAACGTCGGCAGATAGACATGCTTTGTCCTGACTTCCTTTAGCTTGTGTTCTAACTCCTCAATGTACACTTTGCCAATATAGAGATCCGCAGGATTGTGTGAGGGATCAGTCAGCCACTGCCACATTTGGAGGGCTCCCTCTAAGTAGCAGAGGTCTTTGGTATTTCCGCCTGATTGTGAAGTATCGGTCAGACCACGTTTAATCCGGATGCATAACCGCCAGGCAAAAGAATCGTCAAAGCCCAGACTTTTCAGCTCAGCGAACATCTGACTAAAGCCATATTGAAGACCTAGCCAGACTGCGATGTAGTAGGCTGCCGGGCGCCACAACAAAGGTTCTTCCAAGGCCAACGTACTGTGCAGCACGGCCAATCCTTCCTCAGTCCGCAGAATCTGATGATCGTGGTTTTCCCGATCAAGCTTCCAACCCTGTTTTTTCTGATTGAGATTGCGCAGCAAGTGAGTCTGCACTTCATGGTTAAAGGTAGCCTCAATTTCCTGTACTGACTCGAATTCGGGCGGATCACGGAAGATAATCTGCGTTCCTTTGACGCTACAGCGGGTGACTTTCTGTGGATCGAATAAGATTTCGATGTGCTCGGTAATCCCGATTTGGCGGAAGAGCACCTCTCCTTTTTGACGAAGGACTCGCGGCTCAACCGGCATCCGGTGCGTCAATAAGTTGGGTCGTTGACGCAGAATCTTATGCGCCAGCTCGACCACTGTGGATTGGGGTTCGCCCCATTTTCGCAAAGCCTGAGGCTCTACAGTTTGGGTGTAGGTGAACTGGGGATTATAAGTGGGATCTTCAAAGAACTTGCGTTTCTCTTCATTCAAGTTCAGCGGCGAGAGCATCGAGATCGTACTCATTCATTTTCTCCGACTAGGAAACCTTTAAGATCGTTCCGGCCAATCTCAATGGGGTACTTGGTTTTATTCAGCTTCATGGAAACGACCATACCACTAGTACGGCGTTGATCGCGCAGCTTAAAAGAGACTTCGATCACCGGCACTTTTCCCTCGCCTTTTTCCTGTTGATACCACAACAAGTCATCAAGCTCGATCAACCCTAATCTCTTGGCTAGCTCACTGGCAATTGCACTGCGGAAACGGCCGGTGTTCATCAATGCAGGAACTTCTTCTTTGGTCTTGTTATCGCCGAAGACGGTAATGTCTTCAAAGGGTGACAGAATACGCAGACCCTCTTCGGCTTTAATCTTATCGGAGAAGTTTTCGGCAAAAAGAGCTTGGGAAATCTTGACGCCGTGATCAGGATTGAGCACGGTGATGTCTTGGACGCGGTCGAGACGCCGGCGCAAGCCGGCGTGATTCGCCAACTGAATCGACAGCCCTGGATTAGCGTTCAGCTCTACGACCAGTGGGCCTTTTTCTTCATGAATAAAAAGATCTACTCCACAAAAAATCAGGCCAGCTGCATCAGCGGCTTCAATCGCAATACGCAGCAACCTGGACCAGTCCGGAATCTTAATACCGTTGACCTTCCGCTTACCTTCCGGTAGTACGGTGATGCTCTCGCCTTTCCCGCTAATCCCATAGGTCGTCACACCGGAGAACATATCGATGCCCACGCCGATAGCGCCTTGGTGTAAGTTTGCCCGACCCTCGGACTCCGGAGTCGGCAAACGCAGCATCGCCATCACCGGGACCCGATTAAAAATGATCACCCGAATGTCCGGCGTTCCTTTATAAGCGTACTTTAAGAGTTTGGAGTGGATGGGTACCCGCTCTTCAATAATGACGTTGGGAGTCGCTCCGTAAGTACTGTACTGACCTTCTAAAATGTCAGCACAGTGAAGCTTAATTTCCTCTAAACTGACTCGCCGACCAAACGTGTCCAGCCAGTGCTGCTTATCTGGCTCTTGGCGCTTCAAGATCAGGATTCCCTTTCCCGCGTTACCGTTGGACGGCTTGATCACCAAGTTCCGTTCCATAGTTTCCCAGGGGAAATCATTAATGTCTTCTTTAGTACCGAGAATGCCAAAAACTCGTGCAGTCGGGATGCCCTTGTTCTCTAACAGCACCTTGGTAGCATACTTGGACGTTCCGAATCGTTTGGCACTGGCGGAGTTCAGCGCTGTGTAGAGCTGATTGCGAGCATTCATGCCGAGGATATCACTGGCTTTTGGCATAGCGTTGTTTTACTCGCTGATAATTGACCTGAAGCGCAGCCATTCGAGCAGTCGCAGACCTGTGTATCTGCCGACGATCATGTTCAGAGCGGCCACCATGATCAAGGTCAGTTCTGGTTGAAGGAGCACGAACTGTTGGACCGGTTCGAGTCCGATTAAGAATGAACAGAAGATGGCAATGATTAACGTCTCGATTGTCAGCTGACGGGCTTCCGACTGACTGGTGAGCTGGGATCCCAAGAAGTCCTCAGTCAACAACATAATAATCAACAGGGGGAAGATACCGATCGTAAAGATAATGCTGAACGGCAAGAACGACAAGCCGATCAGAATCAACAGCATAATCACCGACACTCCCCACAGCATCATGGCTGTGCGCGGCAAGTACTGCATCTGGAAGCGTTGGACGAGCTTCTTCATGATCGTCGAAGCAACCAGAGTCACCAGGAACAACACAATCCCGTTGATGATGCCGGTAGACAGGAAGGCCACAGATAGCACTGCCGGGGTGTAGATACCAAAGCCTTTGAGGCCGATCACGTGCCGTGCCACAGAGATCACCGCCGTAATCACCGGGAAAAGCAAAATCAGCACTACGATGTTGGCGGGCACGCCATTCTGAATTGCGCGACGGATTCCGTATTGGAGTGGGTTATACCAAGTCAATGAGGAGATGGGATGTTGATTCAGAAACTCGACCAGTTTGTCTTGGGTCTTGGGAGTAGTAGCCGTAATGTCTTTTTCTTGTTTCTCGGTGACGATAGGTGCAATCTCAGCCGAGACAGTCGCAATTCCAGAGTTGGTCGCAGTCGCGCTGTCAGTGGCCAGAGCCGAGTCTGTCCCGCTGAGTGCTCCAGAGAGGGTGGCGCCTGCTGCGCTGGTAGCGACTGGGCTGATTGGTGTGGGGCTGGGAGCAGCAGAGACCGTTGGTGCCAACACCATACTCAGACTATAAAACGCCAGCAAGCTCAGGCTAAAAAGGGTACGTCTAAACACAGTCGTATTATACATCTTCGACCAGGCTAAAGAACTGTATCGATCAGCTGCTTAATAGCACTGATGAGAAAAGCTAATAACATCAAGCTGAGAACCAGTCCCAGCTGGACGCCCAAGAGAGTCAGTGGCTGCAGACTGACGCCTGGTACCACGAACAGGGCCAAGCCGAGCACTGCTCCATTAATAATCCATCCAAAGATGCCTAAGGTAATAATGTTGAGGGGTAAGAAAAGAAGCTGCAGCATTGGTTTCAAAGTGGCATTGAGGATTGCCAAGACTACACTGATGATCAGTAGCACCACCCAGTTGTTATAGTGAATAACTGGCAGCAACCAGTTCAGGATAAAGATTGCCACAAAGTTGAGTAAGACAGCTTTAATCATAACTTTTACTCTAGCATTGTTCTTTGTCGGAGTCGAGTGTGCTGGCGTTTAGAGAAGCGATGGGACTCGTCGCGAACGCGTTGAATCAGGTTCAGGGCTGGATGATCCGGCGGAAGTTTTAACTCTTCGTACTTTAAGCCAGTTAAATCTCGTGGTTCCCCAGGCTCGCGTTCTTTCTCTTCCGGCGGCAGAATCGGAAAGATCAGTCGGTCAGGTTTTTTGGCGATACTGATCATCGGGACTGTCCACTGCCATGCTTTGAGTGCCGAGCGAAGCTGTCCCTTTCCCCCGTCAATCACAAGTAGATTAGGAATGCCCCACTCCTGGTGGTTCTGCCGACGCTGGAGGGCTTCTTGGAGCATGGCAAAGTCATTGGGAGTTTGCAGAGTGCGGATGTTAAACAACCGATACTGGTCTGTGGCAGGTTGCCCGTTGATAAAAATCACCATCGCTACTGTCGCATTTGTCCCCTGAATGTTGCTGACGTCGTAGCCTTCGATGCGGGTTAGCGCATACGACTTTGGATAGTTCATGTAGGTCGATAAGTAACGGCGCAGCTGAATCAGTCCTTCCGCCCGCAGTGACTCTTTCAAGCGCGGCATGTTCAGCTCCGGTTTGAGCTTCACTTTGCGTTCAGTCACTTCGCGGATTTCTGCAATCCGATCACGCAGTTCGGCGGCCAGCTCATAGTCTTCAGCCTCAGCTGCTTCTTTCATGGTTCGCTCAATATCGGCGACGACATCTCTCTTCTTACCTTTCATAAACAAGATCAGCTGACGAATAGTGTCTTGGTACTCTTCCTTGCTGACCAGTCCAATACACGCTCCCGGACATTCATCTAGGTGATAGTGAAAACAGGGCCGATTTTCCGGAGTTCCATAGAGTGCATTCCGCTGCCCGTTGCAGTACGGAAAGATTTTGCGGGCAATGCTGAGAACTTCTTTGACTTTGTAGGCACTTTGAAACGGACCAAGGATCACTCCTTTGAGGTGTTTTTTTTCCACATCTTTTTTGCGCACGGTCAGCACGCGCGGAAACTCTTCGTCGGTGAACTGGACATAGAGCGGCGTTTTGTCATCTTTGAGCAAGATGTTAAACGGCGGCTGATGGGTACGGATTAGCTCTGCTTCAACCAGCAACGCTTCCAGCTCACTTTCCAGGATCTGATGTTTAAGTTGGGTCGCCGTAAAGACCATCCGGCGCGTTTTGCCTTGGGTCAGTTTCCACTGCTTGTAGGAAGAGATGCGATTCTTAAGATTTTTAGCTTTGCCAACGTAGAGAACGTTATCGGCGTCGTCTAAGAACCAATAGACTCCCGGTAATGACGGAAGCGACGACCAAACCGATGCCCAAGCCAACTGGATTGATGGGGGCACTTTTGATGGTTTCGGCGAGTTGGATGCCTGTTTGGAGGTCATGTGTTGATGATAGGCCCTGAAGGGTGAGTGTCAAGCGAACCGGCCGGAGCCGCAGCCAGTCTGCGCCGTCGAGTTCTAACGGCAACTCAACTGTCTGGTAAGGCAATAGCGCCGGAATACTTTCCGGCAGCTGAGTCACTTGAATAGAGTCGGAATCGACGCTGCCACTCAAGGGTAAGTTATACCAAGCTGCGCCGGTTTCATTAGTGAGTAACACTGAGTATTGGTTCTTAAACGGTGCTAACCAAAATGGCTTCTTCTTAAACATATAGCTGACACTCAGCTCCGGCAGTGGCTCCTCTTTGCCAAAGGAGACCTCGACGTCTTTGGTTTGGCCGTTACTTCGTTTGTACGAACCAGCCGGATATGGCAGAGTGTCAGAGACGCCGTTGATGGCGAAGGTCAGATGGTTAAAGTCAAGCTGGGAGAAGTAGTCGAGCCCGCCGGTGGTATTGCCCCAAGTAGGATCAATGGCCACCCACTGTTGCGCCTCAGCGTCATAGTACTCCGGCCAAGCGTGAAGGACATCATCTACCAGACTAAGAGGGCGCAGGCGTTCATTCTCTGTGTAGGCATAGCCGGTCACTCGTCTGGCCGGGATACCGGCTGCGCGAGCAATCGAGATAAAGAGATCTGTAAACTCCTGACAGGCAGCTTGCAGCGGTTCAACCAGTGCTTGTGCCGCGCCTAAGCGGGTTACCGGGCCATTCACTTTGGCAAAGTTGTAGGTCAAGGTCCCGACTACATAGTCGTAGATCTGTCGGGCCGTGACGTACTGTTGAGCGAGCTCTTTAATTCGGCCGTCATCTGACTGCCAGAACTTTTGGCTGGTTAGGTGCTCTTTCAGTGGGGCTAGTGTGGGCACGTCCGACTGAGGATTGAGAAAGACCGTCGCTTTCCCGCTAAGCAGGACTTCGGTTTCCCGGCCGGCATTGACTTCATAAGTGGCAATCCAGTTGCCGTCAGGGTCTTGTTCAATGGACTTGGGCCGGGGGTCAAGGCTGAGGTACTGCACTTTCTGATAGTTGGTATCAGGAGGCAGAGCAATCTGTGCTAAGCCAATGCTGGCGGTGGGATTCTCAAGATGATAACGGAGCGTGAAATCATAGATCTGCTTCTCGCCAAAAATGGCAGTCACTCCTTGGTCGCCTAACTTATTAAACTCCAAAACCGTATAGCCATTGTGAACAGCCGTCAGGTCGGCTGGTGGATTGACTCGATTGGGTTGACCAAAGCGCTCAGGGACGCGCAGCTCCACCCGATAACTGTCATAGTTCGCAAGGTCAGTAAAGCGCGGAATGTAGACCTCAACGACGTTGCCACTAATAATCGCAATGTCTGGACTTTCAAACTGAACCGTAAACTGGCGTTTCTTCCCTTCCCCTACCGTAAAGCTCTCAAAGGAGATACTGATGCTGGTTTTTTTATCCGTGGTGACGACATTGGCCGGAATTGGACCGGACTTATCAAAGACCTTAACGTTTTGAATCTGGCTGGAGCCGAGCTCGATCGCATACTCGCTGGCATACAACGTCGGCGTTTTATTGGTCAGCGTGAACTGCTGCTCAATCGTGGTCATGCCGTTGTTCTGGATGATGTAGCTGGAGGTTAAGGCGATATCAAAGTTTTCATCTGCCTGAACAGGACTAACGTGTCCGCCGACACCCATGAGCGCGGCGACCAGCACCATCCATACCCAGCTCAAAAGAAACAGCCGCAAACGACTCATAATTGCTAAATTGTACGTGGTTGGGGCTCGCTTAGCTACCTTTGGTCTTCAGGTGACGAACTCAGTGTGCTGGAGAACGAAGGGCGAACTCTTCTTCCAAGAAGTGACCCGTGTATGAACGGGAGTTGCGAGCGATCTGCTCCGGGGTCCCGACTGCAATCACTTCCCCACCTCGGTCACCACCCTCTGGCCCAAGATCGACGATCCAGTCTGCATTCTTAATCACGTCAAGATTATGTTCAATCAAGATGACGGTGTTGTTCTGTGCCACCAACTGCTCCAGCACCTGTAACAGTTTTTGGATGTCTTCAAAGTGCAGGCCTGTAGTGGGCTCATCCAGTAAATAGACACAGTGTTCGCTGGTACGGACTGACAGCTCGCGAGCCAGCTTGACGCGCTGTGCTTCACCACCGCTCAGCGTTGGAGCTGGTTGGCCAATTTCGATGTAGCCCAATCCGACTTCCTGAAGTGTCTTCAACTTATTACGGAGGGTGGTGTGACCGGCAAAGAACTCAATCGCTTCATCCACTGTCATGTGCAGGACGTCGGCAATATTCTTGTCTTTGTACCGAACAGCCAGCGTTTCCTCGTTGTAGCGAGCTCCTTTACACACTTCACACGTTACATACACGTCAGGCAGAAACTGCATTTCAATCTTTAACTGTCCATCTCCCTGACACGTTTCACACCGGCCGCCTTTGACGTTGAAGCTAAACCGACCAGCTGTGAAGCCGCGAGTACGGGCGTCCTTGGTATTGGCAAAGATGGTTCGAATGTAATCGAAAATCTTGGTGTAGGTGCCTGGGTTGGAACGGGGAGTTTTACCGATCGGGCTTTGATCAATCAGCGTAATCCGCCGAACTTCTTCCGGGACCATTAAGTTGGCGACGTAGCCCGGCTGCTGGTCAGTGGACTTTCCCAGTGCTTTTGAGACATTCGCATAGAGTGTGTCATGCAGCAGTGTAGACTTCCCCGAACCGGAGATGCCAGTGATACAGGTGAGTGTCCTAAGGGGAAACTCGACGTCAATATCTTTGAGGTTGTGATGACTGGCCCCTCGAATTGCGATTCGAGGCTGAGTCACGATGGCGTCTGCGAGAGCATCGGGGCTCAGATAGCGGCGACTATCTTGTGAGCCGTCTGCTTCCCGGCTGAGGGTAGTCCCGGACTTAATATGGCGAACGATATCTTTTTTCCGTGCCAGGTACTTCCCGGTTATGGACTTCTTGCTCTCCATAATTTCTGAGGGTGTCCCTTCGGCAACGATCTGGCCGCCGTGCTTGCCGGCAAGGGGGCCAAAGTCGAAAATATAGTCAGCAGCAAGCATCAAGTCGCGGTCGTGTTCAACCACCACCACAGAGTTGCCTTTATCACGCAAGTTTTTAAGGGTATCAATTAACTGACGATTATCACGTTGATGCAAACCAATGGTCGGCTCGTCCAGTACATACAACACGCCGGTCAAACCGGTTCCAATCTGGGAAGCCAGCCGAATACGCTGTGCTTCACCACCCGCCAGTGTGGCCGCTTCGCGGCCCAGCGTCAGGTAGTCCAGACCCACTGCGACTAGGAACTGGAGCCGATTGGTGATCTCTTTTAGAATCGACTCACCAATGGCAAACTCTTTGACAGACAGAACAGTTGGGTTTTTTTCACGATCTTCCACGGTGTCACTCTCTGGTCTGATACGGACTTTCTCCACCCACTCAGCTGCCTTCAAAATAGACATGGTGGTGACTTCAGAGATGTTCATATGGTCAATGGTAACGGCCAAAGCCTCGGGTTTCAGCCGACTGCCATTGCATTTCTGACAGATGCGACGTTCCATGAACTGTTCGATCTCTTTACGGATAAACTCCGAGTCCGTCTCACTGTAGCGACGTTCTAAGTTATTGACAAAGCCTTCAAACTTTTCCTCGATCATAGTGGCCCGGCCAAACCGGTTCTCCCCTTCCACTTGATAGATTCGATCAGACCCATAGAGCAGCTTCTGCTGTGCTTCAGGACTCATGTCCTGGAAAGCAGTCCGCCGGAAGTCAAAGCCTTCCTCTTCAACAACTTTGTGTACTAACCGTGCCCACCAGGTGTCACTACTCAGCATCCGTGCAAACGGAATAACCGCGCCCTCGCTCAAGGTCAGGCTGGGGGCCAGCATCTTCTCAACGTCAATCTTGAGAATGCTGCCCAAACCGTTACAGACCTCGCAGGCGCCATGTGGTGAGTTAAATGAAAAAAGTCGGGGTTCCAGTTCAGGCAAGGAGATTCCGCAGTAACTACAGGCATACTTCTCACTGAAGAGCTGATTGGTGAACGACTTGGGGTCGGTCGGAAACTCGAGGGAGTTATCATTGATGTAGGCGATGACGACAAAGCCTTCGGCCAGCTTCAATGCTTCTTCGAGCGACTGAGACAGACGACTGCGGAAGGTCTTGCGCATCTCTTCGTTATCCAGCTCCTTCTTAAAAGTAGAAAGACGGTCGATTACTGCTTCAATGGTGTGTTTGTTTGTTTTGATGAGTGAAAAGTCTTGATTGAGGTCGTACAGCTGACCATCGATCCGTACCCGCTGATAGCCTTTTTTTTGCAAGTTCTCAAAGAGTGCCGAGAACTCGCCTTTGCGATCCCTGACAACTGGTGACATGACCATCAACCTCGCTGGTCCTTCCCCTGCTCGATTCTCGAGCTCTGTCATGACTTGGTTCACAATCTGGTCCACGCTTTGGGAGGCGATCTCCCGTCCACAGTTGGGACAGTGTTGATGGCCGACGCGCGCGAACAGTAACCGAAGGTAGTCGTAGATCTCGGTAATTGTGCCAACAGTAGAACGTGGATTATGAGAAGTGGTCTTTTGATCAATCGAGATCGCTGGCGACAGACCCTCGATGTGATCCACATCAGGCTTTGCCATCACGCCCAAAAACTGACGAGCATAGGAACTCAAACTCTCAACATATCGGCGCTGACCCTCGGCATAGAGCGTATCAAAGGCCAACGAGCTCTTCCCACTTCCGGACATTCCGGTCAAAACGACCAGTTTGTTCTTGGGGATTTCCATTGAGATGTTCTTGAGATTATGCTGACGAGCACCGGTGATTTTGATCAGATCGACTGGTTTTTCGGGCATACAAAAAACTCCGTCTCTCCCATCCAGCATAGAAGTGAGTGGATTGAATGGGGATTAACCAGTATAGCGAATAAATCACGAAAGGTCTAGAGTTGCGTACTACTCACTAAGTAGATCACACCAGCCTTATCATCGGAGATATAAAGGCGGCCATTTTGATCAAAAGTTAAGTCAACGGGACGACCAAGTGTCTGGTCCCCCTGCAGAAAACCGGTCATAAAGTCACTCTCCCCGGTAATACGATTACCGTCGACTGTCATCCTGACTACCTTATAGCCCGTCGGTACTGAGCGGTTCCAGGAGCCATGGTAGGCGACGAGCAGGTCTCCTTGCCAGGCATCCGGGAACTGACGAGAGTCAATGAACGTCAGACCCAACGCTGCGGAATGAGCTTGGATAGCATGAAGTGGCGGAATGGTGCCATTACAGTACGCCTGGTCTTTCCCGCCAAAAGTAGTGTCGACTACTTGGTTGCTATAGCAAAATGGCCAACCATAGTTACCGTTTTCCTCAAGAATATTGATTTCATCCGGCGGGACATCATCCCCGAGGAGATCACGGGAGTTCTCGGTGGCCCAGACTTCGTCGGTAGAATCGTGAAGAGTCATGAAAACTGAGTTACGTAGGCCAGTTGCATAGGTCCGTACGTTCTCTCCCTCTTCATTCGTGATAAGTACTGTTGCGTTCCTGTCGTCCCGCTCTGTGCAGACATTACAAGTAGAACCCACTGAGATATAGAGATTCCCCTGGTTGTCAAATACTAAGCTGCGGGTGAAGTGGCCTGATCCCCCACTGGGAAGATCAGCCAGTTTTTTCTCAAAGGTGGCGGTCAACGTCTCTTCATCCCAGGTATACCGGTTCAGCTCCCGCTCGGAAGCCACGAATAGCTTGCCGTTGCGGAAGGCTAAACCATGGGGATTGCGTACATTACTTAAGACATTCACTACCCGATCTGCCACGCCGTCTCCATCTCGATCTGGCAAAGCAATAACTTGTCCTTTAGCCCTGAGCGAAACAAGGAGTGTCCCGTCAGGAGAAAACTGGAGGTCGCGCGCCCCGGGAGTCTGAGTACTAAAAAGAGTTGCTTGGAGACCTTCAGGGAGTTGGAGTCGTTGATCGGCTTTCTGGCCTTCAACTGGGCGAGCCATCTGCAGGGCTGGAGACAAAGCAGGGGTCACGTCGCCGACTTGTTTTTTAACGACGGCTTGGCCAAAAGTGCTTACTGCGAGGACTGCCCCGCTTAAGATGAGAGCTGCCAGCACTACCAACACAACGGGTCGTGACATAGTGACAGTGTAACAAACCTATGCCGCTTCTTCCAAGTCTCGAACTACATCGCGGATTTGAGCAGCCAATTCAAAGTCCATATCGTTCGCAGCCTGTTTCATCTTCCGACGGAGCTTGGCCGCCAGCTTCCGGCGGTCGTCCGGAGTCATTCCCACAGGATTAACCCTAGAGAGGTCGACTTGTTCCTGCTTGGAAAGATCAATAATCATGCCTTTGGGCGCAGTCGGGCCTGCTTTACGGAGGTCTAGCTGGCTAAGTTTTCCAGTTTTTTTCTTGATTTGATAATCCTTCTGGTCGTCTTCTACTTTGGCAATCATCCGCTCACGAATTGGTTTATAGATCGTTGACGGAGTAATCCCATGTTCTTGGTTGTACTGCCACTGAATCTGACGCCGGCGTTGTGTCTCTTGAATGGCACCGTGCATGGACTGCGTCAGCCGGTCCGCATACATGATGACATGCCCCTCCTGATGACGAGCAGCACGCCCAATGGTTTGAATCAAACTGGTTCGTGAACGCAGGAAGCCTTCTTTATCTGCATCAAGGATGGACACCAGTGTCACCTCCGGCAGATCGAGTCCCTCACGGAGTAAGTTAATTCCTACCACTACGTCATACTCTCCTCGGCGCAGGTCGTCCAAGATATCTGAGCGCTCCAGCGTCTCGACATCAGAGTGGAGGTAGGCTACTTTCGGGAAGGCCGGGTCTTTGAGCGAGCTGACATCCTTGATCTGCGAACGGGTGAAGTACTGGTCATCAATTCGATCGATAGCCATCTGATCAATTGGTAGCTCGTCACCGCGGTAAATCGTCCGATCGGACTGATCAGAACCTGCGAGCTGGGCGTCAGTTTGCGCTCGGTTGGCGAGCAGTTTCAATACTTTTTCGTGATCGTTAAGGTAGTCAGTGAGTGCTTCGGCCATCTTCTTGGTCAAGGTAGTGACCAAGGTGCGCTGGCCCTTTTGTTTACGAACAATGATCTCCACGATTAAGTCTTCAATCTGACCTTTGGTTGGCCGCAGCTCAATGGTCGGGTCAAGCAGGCCGGTCGGCCGAATCAGCTGTTCGACCACCTTATTACCGGAAAGGGAGATCTCCCAGTCATTCGGCGTTGCCGAGACAAAAACCATCTCGTCGGTCTTAGCCATGAACTCGTTGAACTGCAGTGGCCGGTTGTCCAGTGCAGATGGCAAGCGGAAGCCGTACTCGATTAAGGTTTGCTTGCGGGCTTGGTCGCCGTGGTGCATAGCCCGAATCTGTGGAACTGTCATATGACTCTCATCCACGATGGTCAAGAAGTGCTTCTTGTCAAAGAGGCGTATATTTTCGTGAAAATAATCGATCAAACTAAATGGTGGGTCACCCGGCTTGCGGCCGTCAAAGTAGCGCGAGTAGTTTTCGATGCCATTGACGAAACCCAACTCGCGGATCATGTCGATGTCGTACTTCACTTTCTGTTCCAAGCGATAAGCCTCGATCATCTTGCCTCGTTCACGGAGGTCCGCCAGCCGCTTCGCCAAGTCATCCTCAATTTCTTTGAGCGCTTGCTCCTGGGTTTTGGGGTTGGTCATGTAGTGCTTGGCCGGATAGATGACAAACTTTTTCGGCTTGATCGATTGCTGGCCTTGGGCAGGGTTCCAGCGTTGAGGGCTTTCGGCAGCGGCAATCGCTGAACCAGTCACCGGATCAATACGGTCAATGGAGATGATTCGGTTTTCCAGCGTTTCGATCCGTAACGCCGTATCCTCGTACGCTGGCCAGAGCTGAATCGTGTCGCCACGTAAACGGTAGCTGCCACGAACCAGTACTGCATCAGACCGCTGGTACTGCAAGTTGCTCAACTGTAGAAGTAACGTCTCCCGCGAGATAATCTCACCTTCGATGATCTCCAGAATGTAGCGGCCGAACTCCACTGGTGAACCTAAGTTGTAGATACATGAAACGGAGGCTACGATGATACAGTCAGGGCGTGTTAACAAGTTAGTGGTGGATGCCAAGCGCAGCTTATCGATCTCATCGTTAATGGTCGACTCTTTCTCGATATAAGTGTCCGTGGTGGGAATATAAGCCTCTGGCTGGTAGTAGTCGTAGTATGAGACAAAGTAACTGACGGCATTGTTGGGGAAGAAGTCACGAAACTCTAGGTAAAGTTGTGCAGCCAGCGTTTTGTTGTGTGCGATCACCAAGGTAGGCAGACCTGTCCTGGCAATCAAGTTAGCCATGGTAAAAGTTTTGCCGGATCCAGTCACACCCAGCAGGGTTTGATAGCGTTTAGACTCCTCGACACCAGCCACGAGCTGTTCAATCGCTATCGGCTGATCACCGGTCGGCTGGTACGAGGACTTCAACTGAAAATCCATAGAGCTCTATTGTACCGGTTTTTCTTTGGTCTTTTGGTACAATTTTGAGCTATGGAATATATCGCACTTCTGCGCGGAATCAATGTCGGCGGTCATCAGCTAAAGATGGACCGCTTGCGGCGGCTCCTCTCGGAGATAGGACTTAATAACGTCAGAACCTATATTCAAAGTGGGAACGTTTTTTTTGAGAGTGATGCCAAAGATCGCCAAAAGCTCACTGAGCAGATCGAGAAACACCTCGAAACAGAACTAGGATATCCAGTGCCGGTTTTCCTCTACACAGCGGAAGAAATCGAACAGCTGCTGGCCCTCAATCCTTTTAAAGATCGGAAGATCACTGATGATATGCGGCTCTGTCTGGTGTTCACCAAGGATAAGCTCCCAACGGACCTGGAGCTCCCTCTGCTCTCCCCCAAAAAAGACATGGAGCTAGTTTACGTCACTGATCATGCTGCTTTCACGATTTGGTACATTCTCAACGGCCGACCGCCAGGTGCTACCTCTAACCTCGACAAAATTCTCGGCAAGCAGACCACCACCCGCTTTTTTCATACCACTGCTAAAATCCTGGAAGCTGCCAAGAAAACAACAGCCTAGAAAGTTGAGGCTTCACGCATGAAAGTCATTGCCTACAAAACACCTCTGGTCAAAGCCAAAGACGACCTCTTTCAGATCATTGCCGATGCAATCCCCTACTTACCGGAACGAAGCTTTGTTGTGGTGGCTTCCAAGATTGTGAGTACCTGTGAAAACAGATTCGTGCCCAAAGTAACGGGTGAACGGAGTGAGAAGCATGACCTAGTCCGTCAGGAAGCTGAGCTGTACATTGAGCCGCACTCTTCAAAATACGATCTCATGTTAACCATTCATCGCAACTGGATGTTTGTCAATGCCGGTCTGGATGAGTCGAACGCCGACAACCAGTACATCCTGTGGCCGAAAGATCCGCAAGCCTCGGTCAATGCGATCTGGCAGTTTTTGCGTGAGCATTATCAGGTCAAAGAAGTCGGTGTGACCATGTCTGACAGTATTAGCATTCCGCTCAACTGGGGTGTGATCGGCCATGCGATTGCCTACTGTGGTTTTAATCCTCTTAAAAGCTACATTGGCAAACAGGATTTATTCGGTCGACCGATGAAAATGGAACAAGTCAACATCATGCAGTCCATCACGGCGGCAGCAGTTCTGGAAATGGGTGAAGGAGCCGAATCGACCCCCTTGGGTGTCGTCCGTGACGTCAGTGATGTTGAGTTTCTAGATCACGTACCGACTGAGGCAGAACTCGCCAGTCTCCATATTGAGCTGGAAGACGACGCCTATGCACCAATCTTGACTCGGGCAGACTGGAAAAAGGGTGGAAAACGTCAATGATGAACAAACCGATGAAGCACCTCTTTATTTTTGCACATCCCGATGATGAGACAGTGGCATGCGCCGGAACCTTGCACAAGTTGGTAGCAGCCCGCGAAGAGGTGATGGTTGTCAGTGTGACTGACGGCAGTGGCGGCGAGGTCAATCCAGAAGCACAGCAGCGTTTGGCAGAGCTTTCTTCAGTCGGAGAGCTGCGTCGAGATGAGCTCTGTGAAGCACTCAAAGTCGTCGGAGTGAACAACTACAAAGTCTTGAAGTTTCAGGATGGCAAGATTACCAACGAGATGGTCTGGGGAGAGCTACGAAGTGCCCTGATTGACTTGATTGATGGCTACAAACCCGACGCCGTCTATACCTTTGACCACTCTGGGTGGTACTTTCACCTTGATCATGTCGCCACGTCGATTGCTACCACTTGGGCGGTGCAGCAAGCAGCGTTTCCGCCGCAGATCTTTTTCTTGGTCCACTTTCGGGTCAAGAATACCAAGTGGAAGTATGTTTACTCGAAAGACATTCCGGCGACGCACGTCGTTGACGTGACCGATCTGAAAGCTCTGAAGTTGGAAGCACTGGCTAAACACCTCTCTCAGAACTTAACTGAGCCCAAGCGGCAGTTGCAAGAAGAGAAGCGTGTGTTGGAGTACTATCAACTGGCGGCATTTAGCCCAGACGGTTTTGAAGCATCCGAGAAAGCACTTCAGGGTCACTGGCTTTTTCAACCCGTAGATCGTAAACCGGGTGAGGCGTAGCCCGATACCGTAGCTTGTACTCTTCTCCGCCCCGTAAAAAGTCATACCGTTTTTTGCCACGTTCAATTGCATCCTTGATGGTATACGAGGTTAGGACGTTACCAATGCTCATACCGGCATAGGCCGCAGCATCAAAGCCAGAGTTATAGATCAACAAGTCTTCTCCATACTCAAAACAGTACATAGTGGCAGCGGGTTTACCGTTGAAGTCAAGGAAGTAGAGACGTAGCCAACCACCCAAGCTAGCAGCGTGGCTCAACCGTTCAAAGAAGTCACGATGTTCCGGTGTCCAGAACGTAGCTTTGTCAAGGCTGGACTGCTTGTGAAGAGTGAAGAAAGTAGTGAGCGCATCCGGCTGCTCAGCGGTGCTGGTGACGATGCGAAAAGTGACAGTCCCTAGTTCTTCCAGCTTACGCCACTTGCGAGTGACCTCATGGCGCTGCTTTTTGCCGATGTTTGCCAGGTACTCTTCCCAGGTTGAGGGTAGTTCGATGATCGGACAAACGTCTTGTTGTGCCTGGTCATACTGCCAGCCCCGTTGCTGAGCGAGCTGTTGAATACCGTGAAAAAGAGGCGAGTGCTCGGGAATGCTGATCAGGTCCAAATATTTCCAAAGAAGTACTGTTCCAAACGCCTGTTCCAGGCCAACGAATGCTTGTGTCTCTTTGCCTGGCAGAATCAAGGCGTCGAGGTAGTCACTGACATCTCGATCGCCCAGGAACTGAAGCGTCTTTTCCCGCTTACAGAACGGAAACAAGGCAACTGGTTGCTCTTCTTCCAAGATAGTGATCAGATGAAGCTCTGGCTTCCCCACACTTTCCCACCAACTCTGTTGAATGCTCGGCTCCTGAAAAAATGAGGGTGCAGGCAGACGACGCAGTAGATCTGCCCACAAGGGCGCGACATCTTCAAAGCTGGTGTACTCTTTCCAGGTTACAGACATGAGTTTTGCGTTTGCACTGAACGGGTGTTCTACAATAGGGGTATTGTACGTCACTGACGACGTAAGTTTGGAGGTGTCCATGGCAACAAAAAAGATGATCTCTGTGACAACGAAAACCGGTGATAAAGGCACATCCGGTCTGGCTAACGGCAAGCGCGTCCCCAAGTCCAGCTTCATCTTTGAGGTACTCGGCACGCAGGATGAGCTTAACTCTTGGCTCGGAGTCTGTATCTCCAAGCTATCGGATGACTTTGCTGATCAACGAGAGTTTCTTTATGAAGTCCAGGATACTCTGTTCTACATCGGCGCCGAGATTGCCCAGTCACCGAAAGCCAAGCTAGAAGAAACGTCACTAACGAAACTTGAACGATTTTCCGACAAGCTGCAGGCCGGAATGGAAGACGGTTGGACCACCAAGTTTCTCTACCCCGGCGGAAATCAGGTGGCAGCGTGGATTGACGTGGCTCGGACAGTTAGCCGGCGCTTCGAGCGAACAGTCGTCAAGCACAGCCAGGAAGAGTTAATCTCGCCACTGATTCTCAAGTACGTCAACCGTTTGAGCGACTATCTGTTCGTTTTGCGTTGTTACGTGAACTCCCGTGAACAATATGAAGAGCGGAAGTTTTCGTATAAGGAAAAGGTGATCAAGGGTACGAAGTAAACTGATTACTTTTGTACTAAGAAGGGTCTACCCTTGAAACTTGCGGATTAAGCCGACCACTTTCCCCTGCACTTGGACATTTGTGGCATAGATCGGGCTCATGCTGGAGTTGGCTGGTTCTAAGCGAATACGGGTGGCTTCACGGTAAAAGCGTTTGAGTGTTGCCAAGCCGTTATCAAGAAGAGCAACGACGATGTCCCCGTTCTGAACGTCTTTAGTTTCCTCAACGACTACGTAGTCCCCGTCGGCGATATGATCTTCAATCATCGACAGTCCTTTGACCTGAAGGACATACGAGCGACGCTTGCCGGTGATCATCTCCGGAGAAACCTTAAATGTGGCATTGGGATCAGAGTGAGGCTCGATTGGTGAGCCGGCTGCAATAAAGCCCAAGAAGGGGACGTCCACGCTGTCTGTGATACGAAGATAGGTCCGATCCAGCAGCTCGATGCCACGGACGGCACCTTCAAACTTCTTGATTACTTTTTTGCGCTGGAGGGCTTGAAGATGCTCGTGAACAGTCGCTAAAGAAGACACGCCAATAGAGTCAGCAATCTCTTGCAACGTCGGTGAGTAGCCGTTCTTTTGGATGTATTGACCAATGAAATCGACGATCTGACGCTGACGTTTGTACAAAGTAATTGGCATGCAATCCTTTCTCTGTTTCGGGCGAAGAGATGCCGAACCTTGCTCTACTCTAACCGAAGCTTCCACGAAGAATCAATCAGATCTTAATAGATCAATATATGTCAATTTTGCAATTTTTCTCTCACGACCAGCGTGCTACACTTAGCCTCTTATGACTCCAACCTTCCTCCTCTCTTCGCGCCTCGGTCTTCTTCATCAACCTCAAGGACAGACGGAGCTCAATGTGGGTGTGGAAGAGGGGCCAGAAGCCGTGATCACTCCACAGTTAGCTGAAGAGTTGGGACTGACGACCCATCACTGTCGCTTCAGCTCACCGGATAAAATTCAGGCGGAGGACTACTACAGCGTCTTTAGTCGGGAAACTCAAGCTTGTGCCCACTCCATTGCCAGTGTGCTCCGTGTCTCGCCAAAACACAGACCGACCAGTATTGTGGTTGGCGGAGATCACAGCGTTTCCTTAGCCCACCTTTCTGCCTTGCTGAGTACGGTCGCTCTGCCACACAAAACCGGCATTCTGATGCTGGACTCTCATGCGGATATTAATCTTGTTAAAACGAGCCCGACAGGAAACATTCATGGCATGTGGCTGCGACCTGTGGTAGATAACTTTGATCAGCTGGAGTTGGATAGCTTAGTTTCGCAAAAAGTGTTGACGAAAAATGTAGTCTATATCGGAAACCAAGATCTTGATCCCGCCGAGCGAGAGTTTATCAAGGCTCAAGGAATTCAGACTTTCTCGGTATCGTATCTGCGTGAAAACAAAGATGAAGTAGTAGCCTGGCTGCGCAACTGGTTCGGGACACTCAATCATCTTCATCTGAGTATCGATGTCGACGGCTTTGACCAGTCCCTCGCCCCGGCCACTGGTATTCCCAGCCTAGATGGATTACTGCGGGAAGATGTCACAGAGCTGTTCGCGGAGGTGCAACAGCGTCCGCAGTGGTCGCTTGACTTGGTGGAGGTAAATCCACAAAAGTCTGGTGCACTCAAAACAATCGAATTCGCTCAGTCGCTACTGCGAGAGCTGTTATCACATTGAGTTTAATTCCAGAAAAATCTAGAGATAGTTACTGATGGCCGCATCCATATTGACCTCGGCAATGGACTGCCTCGCTAACGGACCTGCTTCTAACTGGGTCAAGGTTTGATGGAAAGGTACGCTGTAGGAATCCTCATAAAAGACGCCGATTGGCAGCTTGTCGTGTTCAAAGGTTTTCTCCCAAGCCACTACCTTGTGGTTGGGTTGAAACTCTGTTTCTTCCAGATAGTAGACGCGCTCTTTGAAGTAGTGATAGGTGTTCACTTTATTGAAAGTGAAGCACGGCTGGAACATATCTACCAGACTGAAGCCAGGATGTTGAACTGCACGTTTTATCAGATCGGTCAGGTGACGAATGTTGCCTGAAAAACCTCGGGCAATAAAAGTAGCGTCTGAGGTCAGCGCTAGACCGATCGGATTAATCGGGACTTCCGGTGCCCCAAACGGCGTGGACTTGGTCTTGGTTCCCTTGTCGGTAGTCGGAGCTGTTTGGCCAGTGGTTAAGCCGTACACTTGGTTATCATGGACCAATAAGGTGATATCGTGATTGCCTCTCATGGCTGAGATAAAGTGATTGAGCCCCTCCCCATACGTATCGCCATCACCTGCTACAACAATAATTTTCAGGTTATGATTGGCAGCTTTCATGGCGACGGCGTTGGCAATCGCCCGCCCGTGTAAAGCGTGAAATCCATAGACTCGATTGAAGTCGGCCATGTTGCCACTGCAGCCCACACCGTAAACGATCACTAAGTTTTCTTCGGGCAGCTGGAGTTCGGTCAGCGCATTCTTCAACGCAGTCCAGACGCCAAAGTTGCCACAGCCAGGACACCAAGTGGGAAAGTATGGTGACTTCAATGACGCTTTACTGATGTAGGCATGTTTTTCCGGATTGGGATCGATGACCACCGGAGGATTCGGGGTTGCAACAGGAACGGCAGGGGCAGTCGCCACTGGCTGTTCCACGGTTGGCTGGTGATTGTCACTCGAAAAGATCGTCGGCATGTGCCCTTTTCCGATGAGAGCTGGTGTGAGCAGGCGATTGATTGACATGAGTCTTTCTACTCTCTCAATTCCTCCAGTTCTTTAATGATATCTTCTGCATAAAACGGTCGTCCATCATAGCGGTGAATACGGTGATGAATACGAATGCCAGTTTCCTGACGAATCAACATCTCAAGCTGGCCAGTCGAGTTTCCTTCAATAACGACCAGTTTTTCAGCGTTCTGTGCATGTTGGAAGAAGCCTTCCGTAGGGAACGGCCAAACGCATGGGAAGTGTAGGACGTTCACCGCTCCTTCAGGCATCCGACGCATCACCTCTTCCAATACTAAGCGAGTCGAGCCCCAGCATACCAGGGTCAGTTCGGCATGCCTGGGACCGATCAGTTCAAGTGGTGGCAGCTCTGGTTTCACAGAACGCAGTTTGCGCTGGCGCTTCTCTACCATCATCTTCGTCAAAGAAGCATCCTCAGTGGCATAGCCAAACTGGTCGTGTTCATAGCTGTTGGTGACACTCAAGCCGTGTAGCTGGCCGGGAACCGAACGCGGCGAGTAACCTTCTTCAGTCACTTCATAGCGGCGATAGGTATCGTCGTCCGGCAACGGATCAAAGGCAAAACTATATCGTTCGTTCTCGTAGACCTGCTTCGGTCGAGGCATAGTCATGTACGACTCGAGTGAGAACTTGTCGGATAAGATAAAAACCACTAAGTGGAAACGCTCTGCTAAATAGAACGCCTGGCGCGTCAACTCAAAGTGTTCTTCAGCCGTACCAGGTGTCAAGACAACTTTGGGAACTTCTCCATGGCCGGCGTTAATAATAAAGAGCAAATCCGACTGACAAGTCCAAGTTGGCAAGCCCGTAGCCGGACCAGGGCGCTGTCCCACCACGACCACTAACGGAGTTTCCATGACTCCGGCTAAAGAAGTGGCCTCAACCATCAATGCATAGCCACCAGTCGCAGTGGAAGTCATTGCTCGAGCCCCCACATAAGATGCACCGATTGCCTGATTCATCGCGGAGATCTCGTCTTCCACGTGTTTGACGACCAGCGGATACTTGTGCTGCAAGCCTGCGAGTGTGTGCAAGATCTCGGACGCTGGGGTCATCGGATAGGCAGCAAAGTACTGAACGCCTCCTGCCACGGCGCCAATTGCGGCAGCGTTGTTGCCGGTTAAGAAGATTTGTTTGTTGGGCTTCTTAGGGGACGGTGGCTTGATTTGAGGAAGATTATCTTTGGCGTACTGGTAGGCGCGCTCCAGAGCTTTAATATTATTGGCGATCATTGTTTCGTTCTTGCCCTTAAACTGGTCGCTGACCACTTCCCTGAACACTTCAATATCCAGACCTAGGATCCAGCAGCTCATTGCCACGGACACGATGTTTTGGGACAGAAAGTGACCTGTTTCTTCGCGTGAAATGTTAGTCATCGGCACGTCAAAAAACTTGGCCCCGATGTCGGCATACTTGGTCAGGTCATAGCCATCTTGAGTGGCTTCACAGAGTACTACTGAGTTCTCGTCAATCTCATCAAGGTGAAGCGAGATGCCTTCTTCATTAAACGCCACTAAGACATCAATATGTTTTTGTTGGCAGGTGATTGGCTCAAAGCCAGCGTGAACTTGATGAGTATTGTGTCCGCCTCGAATTAACGACGGATACTCACGATAGCCAAAGACATTCATGCCGTGACGCAAGCATGTCTTCCCAAACATAACGCCGGTAACGTCAATCCCTTCACCAGCGCGGCCAGCAACTTTCCAGTGCAAAGACATAGTTTTCACCATTATACTTGAAGCTTGATGTCGGCGACCCAGAGGTGGCCTTGACTAACTGCAAGCGGGTTAATCTCAATACTGCGAACCCAAGGATGCTGCATCATAAACTGCTGCAGTCGGGCAAGCTCTTCCAAGACAGCTTGAGTTATAGCAGGATTTTGGGCAAACAGCTGCGCAGCTTTGGTCTGTCTCCATGCTTTCTCGATCATACTCGGAGGTGCAGGCAAGAAGCAGTAGGCACGATCAGCCAGCAGATTCGTATAACTTCCTCCCAATCCGACTGTCATGTACATCCCAAACTGCGGATCGTTCTCAATTCCTACCAGTAACTCATCCTCAATCTCCAGGACCTCCTGGAAAAGGACCTCATTGCCAAACGGGATCATCTGTTCAAAAGCTTTGCGGGCCTCCGAGGCATCTTTCACGACGCCATAGACTGCGCCGACTTTTTTCTTATGCAGAATCGAGAGGTTTGCAGTTTTGACAAAGAGCGGATACGGCAAGCTGCCCAGCTCATTCAGTGATGCTCGGCGGATTATCCAGTGTCGTGGAATGCGAAACCCGGCTTTTCTGAGAAGACCAAAGGTTTCGGTCATATTGGGCTGGACTAAGAACTGTTTGCTTATGCCTTGTTGCAAGGCCAGCCGCTGGTGGAGCTGGCTGACGGCCTGACGTGTCTGACTTTGGCTTGGGGTATGAGGTTCACTGAGTGCATAGCGGGAGGGCAGATAGGTCCCTCGACTTGCTTTAGTGAGGACTTGGAGCATCTCGACGATGTTATTCGCATAACCGGTACTGAAAATATGATTGGCTCGGAGTTGCTGCCGGTACTGTTCGAGTTGATCACCTCCCATTAAGGCCACAAAGATCGGTTTCTTTCCTTTGTTAGCAATCACTTGATCTGTAATGCCCTTGATATCAGTAACTGCCTGCGGCGTAACAATGATCAGGATACTTTCAATTTCCGGATCGCGCTGGGCAACCGACAGCGCGTCTTTGAAACGTTGAGGATCTGCATCACCTAGGAGATCCAAGGGGTTTGCAGCTTTGATGCGGGGCAGTAAGCGTGCCAAGTCATCTTGAGCACGTCGTGACCAACGAGCCAGCGTGATACCTGCATGCTGCAGCTCATCAATAGTATTAACGGCTGGTCCACCTGCGTTGGTAATCACCATGGTATTGCAGGGTAAGGTACGGTGGTGGGCCAGGAAGAACGACACGTTCATTAGCTCTTCCATATTATCGACGAGCGTGAAACCAAACTGCAGCGAGGCAGCGCGCAGAAGTGCTTGGTTAGTGGCCAAGGCAGCAGTGTGTGATGATGAAGCGACCTGTCCACGGGAGGAGGTACCACCTTTGAGGATGATCACCGGCTTGACTCGCCGCACCTTACTGACTAGCTCAAAGAAGCGTGGTAAGTGTGAAAACGATTCAATGTACATGATCACTGCAGAAGTTTGCCGATCTTCCAGGGCATACTCTAAGCAGTCATTCTCATTGAGGTCTGCTTTATTGCCCAGCGAAACGGCAAACGAAACTCCGGCTTGTCGTGATACCAGTGCGTTGAACAGTGCAGTCAACATGGCCCCCGACTGTGAGATCACTGCCAGGTTTCCTTCTGGAATATCATGCTGTGCAAAGCTGGCATTGAGCCGCCAGCCGGTGTGAATCAATCCCAGCGTGTTAGGACCAAGCAAGCGGATCCCTGCCACTGCCAGCTTCAGTAAAATCCGCTGTTGCAAGATCTTGCCTTCGGTGTCCGTCTCAGCAAAGCCGGCAGAGATGATGATCACAGCTTTGACTTTTTCGCTTCCTTTAAATGTATGATTCCGGGCAATCAGTTCGTCGACCAAACTCAGGACAGTCCCCACGGGCGTGACGATAACTACCAGATCAATAGGGTCAAGAACCTCGGAAACTGAGCGGTAACACTTCAGCCCTAAGATTGAGCTGGTCGCGGGGTTGACTGGATAGAGTTTTCGCTTGGCAGCACGGGAGTTGGGACTGGCCCCGCGAATACCCCTGACTAAGTTATTGAGGACTTGAAAGCCGACCTTTTCACGGTGATTTGATGCACCGATGACTGCCACTGATTGGGCAGAGAAAAAAAGCTCAAGACCATTCTGCTGTTGATCGACAGGCATGAGTTGAGTGTCCTTCTAGAGCAACGCACGTCCAGTCATCGTTTCTGGTTTAGAAATCCCCATTACTGACAACATGGTTGGCGCCACATCCGCCAAGATACCGCTGGGGAGCATCGTATTTTGGCCAATGTATTTCTTACTAATGATAATAAACGGCACAGGATAAATGGAGTGCTCAGTATCCACTTCACCAGTTGCCATGTTAATCATTTCCTCAGCATTGCCATGGTCTGCAGTAATAAAAACTACACCACCCCGATTTCCGACTTCCTGAACAATCTTACCAATGCATTGATCAAGCGTTTCCACGGCCGTAATAGCTGCCTGGAGGTTGCCCGTGTGGCCGACCATGTCAGCATTGGCAAAGTTACAGATGACCACGTCATAGACATCACGGCGGAGCTGTTGAATCATGTGTTCAGTGATTTCACGCGCACTCATCTCTGGCACCTGGTCGTAGGACTTGGCACCTTTAGATGGCAAGATAATCCGATCTTCACCCGGATAGATCTCTTCTTTCTGACCGTTCATATAGTAAGTCACAAAGCGTTCCTTCTCCGTCTCCGACATCCGCAGCTGTTTAAGTCCGTGGGAAGCAAAGACTTTACAGATCGGATTACGCACAAACTGGGGTGGGAAAGCGACGTCGACCGGCAGCTTATCTTCATACATCGTCATAGTCACAAAGTAGAGGTTAGCCAGTACTTTTTGCCGGGTAAACATGGCTGTACCTTCGACCTTTTTGAGGTGAGATCCCTGATACTTGACTGCATAAGGGTCAAAGCCTTCATACATCGGGCCAGTCTCGAAGTCGCGTTTGACTAAGGCTTTGGTTAACTCACGAGGCCGGTCGATACGGTAGTTGAAGAAGATCACTGCGTCTTTATCTTGAATGACCGGCACAGTGCCGTCCTCAAAAGTAATATTGGTGGGCTCCATGAACTCATCAGTTGTTCCTTTGGCATACTGATCTTGAATAGCTTGAACAGGGTCTGAGGCCTTAATGCCGTCTCCGAGGGTGAGACAGTTGTATGCTTTTTCGATTCTTTCCCAGCGTTTGTCACGATCCATAGCATAAAAACGTCCCATGATTGAGGCTACTCTGCCCACATTTACTTTTTGGCAGTACTCCATCAGTGTTCGGATGTACCCTGCTCCCCCGGTTGGCGGTGAGTCACGACCATCGGTGAAGGCATGGATGTAAACCCGCTCTACTTTTTGCGCTGCACATAGGCTGAGCAGCGCGTACAGATGTTCGACATTTGAGTGAACACCACCGGCACCGACTAGTCCCATCAAATGGAGCACAGAGTTATTGGTCTTCACATGGGCAAAGGCATTCAAAAAAGCTGGTGTGGTATTGAATGAGCCGTCGGCAATCGCCATGTTGATGCGCGGCAGATCCTGATAGACGATACTCCCGGCACCAATATTCAAGTGACCAGTTTCGGTGTTGCCGTCTTCTCCATGTGGTAGTCCGACTGCTTGGCCGCTGGCCTGGAGCTGAGTGTGAGGAAATGACGCCCAGTACTGATCCATATTCGGTGTCTTGGCTCGCGCAATTGCGTTGCCGGCATAGTTCGGCCCGATGCCCCACCCATCCAGAATCAATAAGACAGCGGGCCGGGGGCCGTTGTATTTTTTTTGCGGATACGTCTCGGTGAATGGAGCGCCGGAAGTGATTGGCTTGAGCTCGAGAGTCTTGAAGTCCGATGCCATAGCAGTTTACCCTTGTGTTGTAGGAGCAGCTGCCTCAGCCGGAGTGGGTCCAGCTGCTTGTTGTTGGTAGTTTTGGAGCTCGTAGTAGACCTGAAGCAGCCGGTTGTACTTAGCGATCCGTTCGCCTCGGTTGGGTGGACCGAACTTGACGTAGTTGGCTCCGACACCGACTGCAAAGTCGGCAATAAAGTCGTCGTTGGTTTCACCACTGCGGTGAGATACAGTCACCTGCCACTGTGCACTTTGGGCAAGCTTGATCACTTCAATAGTCTCTGACAGCGTACCCACTTGATTTGGTTTGACCAAGATCGCATTACAGGCTTTTTCTTGAATGGCCTTTTGGGTCCGGGTCTTGTTTCCGACCAATAAGTTATCGCCGATGATAATACTGGTCTCGCCCAGTTCAGTCGTCAGCTCTTTCCAGCTCTGCCAGTCGTCTTCCTGGAAGGGATCTTCAATAGCAAAAACGTGGTAGAGCTTGCGCATGTTCTTATAATACTCGACGAGTTCACGTGGAGAGTATGGCTGCGATTTATCCTTCAGGCTGTACTTGCCTGCATTGAAGAACTCGCTAGCGGCTACATCCACTCCAAAGAACAAATCCTGAATATATGTGTAGGGTGAGTTCTTAATGGTCTCGATCAGAATCTCAAAAGCGTCGGTGTTGTTGTACAGGTTGGGAGCGTATCCACCATCCAATCCCACCGAGTGAATGGCACCTTTAGCGATCAAGACTTCTTCTAGCTTTTGGAATAGCAAGGACGCCATTTCCAATGACTGAATAAAGTCGAGGTGGCTGGCCGGTACAATCTGGAACTCTTGGAAGTCGAGGTTGGTCGCACCATGAGAGCCACCGTTAATCATGGTGTAGATACACGCTGGAATGTTCAGTGACGGGCTGAGTTGGTACTTTTGCCAAATGTAGTAATAGAGCGGCAAACCGGCCGAAAGAGCGGCCGCTTTCATCACCGCTTGAGAAACGGCAATCATGGCATTCCCACCCAGCTTGGTACGCTTCTCCGTGCCATCTAGAGCGACCAGAGCTTCATCGATTGCCTGTTGTTCGCTGGGATCTTTCCCCTTGAGTGCCGGAGCAATCACCGTGTTCACGCTATTAACTGCTTTGGTGACTCCCATGCCCAGCATCCGTTGTTCCTGATCCCGCAGGTCCAGGGCTTCATATTTGCCCACCGAGGTACCAGACGGCGCACTGGTAACGGCATAGATGCCGTTATCCAGCCAGATACTGCACTCAATCGTAGGTTGTCCGCGCCCGTCTAGGATTTCACGGGCAAAGATGTTCTGAATCGTCGGCATCATTACCCCAAAATATGTTGGTGTTCTGCTTCTATAACTTCTTGTCGAGCTCTGTGGATGTCCTTGGCTCTGACCGTCACACCATCATAGCCAAGTTGGGCAGCGAACTCAACCAATTTTTGATCGTACTGCTCGAGCTGAAGAATCAGCTGAATGTTATGGTTTTGTGTGGCTTTACGGGCTTTTTTGAGTAACTCAAAGAGAGTCTGGTGATGAGCCGGATAGAGTTGGAAGACATCCGTATTATCAGGGTCCACACCATACAGCAGTGCATGAATACTTTGGACGTTGAGGGAGATACCCTGTAGGCCAGGCATGCAGTACTGGTCAATATTGATCAAATTTTCAGGAGTGTTTGCCTGCATCCAGAGCTGAAGGAAGCGCTGGGTCGCAAACTCGGGCTTAGCAAAGTGATGGAGAATAATGGCCAGCTCGCTGTGGTTCCGAATGAACGGAATCATCAAGCCAAGGTTCTGGACTCCATCCAGATGCGCATCTTGGAGGGCATCTAACTCCACATCAAACAAGGTGTAGTCGTGAATGACACGAATAGCTCCCCGGTAGCCGAGATACGGATTCGGCTCGTCAGGTTCATACTCGTCGCCATGCTTGAAGCCAGCGAGCTCATTGGTCGTAAAGTTCTGAGAACGGAACAGAATCGGAAAGTCATCTGAGTGTGATTGGCTGACTTGGAGGAGCAGCTCCGTCAGCTGGTTTCGTACCAGGTCAGCTTTGCCTGTTTTGAGTAAGTGAAAAGGATGGGCGGGCAACTGCAGGTACGCCCACTCAGAACGCAGCAGACCAATTCCGTCCGCGCCCGCCAAAGAAGTTTTGGCTTGGTCACCTTTCCCGATCGAAACGTAAATCTTGGTAGCAGTCGGACCACTGTAGTTCCGCGGTACATGCGTAGTTGGAATCAAAGCCTTGAGCTGTTCGGCAGCCGGTAAGTAGTAGAGATTACTGTTTTCCGTGAACTGGTGTGAAAACGGACGAGTGTCCAAGATATATGCTGCATCAATACCGGCAGCCCAGTCTACGATGTACGAGCCGAGCCGGCCTTTGTGAGCTGCTGCTACCATCTTGGCCAGGGCAATCGCACCCTGAGGAGTCAACGAGGGATGCGTTTGCAGGCGACGCTGAACAGGCTGCTGGTGAAGATGATCAAGTCGCCGGACCCACTCATGATGTTTGACACCGACGTGACGCTGGCGGATCTCCCAGGTCTTGGGGTCGATCTCAAACCAGTCACCTTGCTGCAGCAAACTGCGCAACTCGGGGCTGGTCCCCCACTGCGAAAAGATAGTGATGCTGGCTGGGCGCCGGCTTCCAGCCGGCGCGTAGATTCCCACTCCGGAACTTTCGGCATTGACCATCATCTGAATGACAAGAGCGACCGGAACTTTATGACCCTTCTTCCACTCTGCTACTCGGTCAGGTAAGTGCTCGGGCAAGTAGAGCTTAGCCCAGACTTCAAACAACGACTCCAGGATATTCGCTTCGCCTTGGACGTGCAGCGCACTGAGGTGTTCAGGATACTCTTGGGTCGTCACGATGCTCGGCCTGATGGCCACAAACTGGTGATCGAGCCAAGTGTCATAAAGCTTTTGGAACGCTTTCTCGATTGATACAGGCAGCACCATACTCTTGATGTGTTGGGCGATGTCTTCAGAAAAACGGAGGCGTTGCTGGCGATCTTTAAGGTTGAGGGCGCTGAGTTCGAGCTCTAACACTCGGGAGAGATGATTCGCTTGAGCGATCTCCTCCAATGTTGAAACAGGCATCACCCAAGCGGTTGGTGTGGGTAGGCCACGTTGGTGGAAAGTGCGGAGTGAAGCAGCCAAAGCACCCACTTCGCGCTCAGGTGCGCTTAGCGTTTCAGACACGACCAAGAATGGCTGCACTGGTTGAGCGGCGGAAGGCGAATGGACAGACTTTACCACGTACTTATCCTAGCGAACTTTCAGAAGTAGAACAAGAGAAACTCCGGCAGTAGAACGGCTGTGAATGCATCACAGTAGAGCGTCACAGATGAGTGATCAGAACATTGCCCTTTTGGGCAGTGGGCTGGAGCTGATACTCAGCAACAGCTGCCGGAATAAAGAAGGACCAGCCTGCCGGGACAAACCAAGTCTGCTCGCCAATCACTACCTGGATACTCTCCTCTAGCGGATAGAGATGATGGAAGCTGCCGTTCGTGCGGGTGTAATGGCCCTGATAACCTTGGCTGAACTCGATCCGCTCAGTAACGTAGAACTGATTGCTGAATAAAGTGGTGACAGTAGCACCGCTATCCTGAGTAACGGCAGGCTGCTGCAAGTAGTGATCCGGTGCGTTAAACTGTGGATCAATGTCCAGTGCCTTGAAGTAATCCTCTATCGCCAACGGACGAACTGATCCATCATTTTTGATATTTCCTTGATCAAAAGAGCGGATTGTACAGTAGTCATCCATGACATCCACTTGGACTTCGTAGACGATGTTACCCTCCGACAGCTCCGGATCGACTTCCCAGGAGTGATGTGTCCCGCCTTGGCTAAGATCAATAACCGCTCCTTTCTCAATCGAGACAGTGTTCACGAAACGCCGTGGATGATCCTCGTCGATAAAAGTTCGCAGTTCAAGTCTGGCCGCATCTACGCTCAAAGAACCGGACTGTACTTGTTCACTCAGCTCATGTGCTTTCTGATCGATCGCCAGACAACGCGCTTTATACTCGCTGACTGCGGTTACATCTGAGAGCCCCAGTGTGGCTTTGCCCTTTTCCAGGAAGTACCATGACTCTGGTTTGGGAAGCCACTTACCGAACTCTTGACCAGGTTTGACGTGCACTTGGTAGGAGTTGTTTTGTGCTTGAGTGAACTTGATCAAGACTTGCATGGTTTTCCAGCCTCGCTCCACTCCCTTTTGGCCTAATACCGCTAACGCATCCTGATCAATTAACTCCTGAAGGGACAATTTTTCCTGTTGGGGATCAGCAAACTGTGGAGAGCTGACTTCTGTAGCAGTCGCGTACGCAAAGCTGACTGGTGAGGCAGTGGTCAGCCAGGAGCCGCTAAACAGCTCAAACGACTGTCCAACCCGCTTCCCTTGTACCAGCGGATGTGCCAGCTCTTTACTCGTGGCAATATAACTTCCACCCCAAGTCGGTTGTTCGACTAGCAAAGGAATAACATACGCTGGTTGAGTCGTGGTCATACGGCTCCCTTCTTGACCAGAGCTTACTTCTTCAGCTCTGACTTAAACCAATCTACCCAAGGAATAGGCGTAGGATTCTGGTTATTGAGCAGTGCCAGGTAGTAGCTGGTGTAGCTGCCTAGCATTAACAGCTCAAATGCCTGTTCAAGCTTGGTTGAGCGGGTCAGGCTGAACTCTTTGAACTCAATCTTGTGCTTTTCGAGCACTTGTTGGGTCAACAGGATCCGCTTTTGGTTGTGGGCGTCATAGAGTCCCGACTGGACCGAGACGTAGAGCAAGTCACTGCTGTTTGACTCTGGGAACTTTAAGCCTTCCATTAAATGATGGTTCAGCTCGGGAATGACTCGATACTCGGAGTAGGTTTTGGCATTTTCATTGAGCTGATTGGCAAAGACATGTGCGACACCTTCAAGATGCTCGGCAGCCATCACTACTGGCAGATGACCAACAGCTTCAAAGGCCAACAGCTTAGCAATGTTTTTGTCTTGTGAGACGTCCACGCTCATCTTGGTGTGAGCCTCGGCAATCGTCTCCATTACTGCGTTGTACTCTGCCTCTGTAACTTTGAGTAATCCGGCCTGGCCGAAGAGAGCAATCTGACCAAAAATCGAGTACCCCAGTCCCATTCGGGGAGATTGGCACGGATTGTAGGTAGTTTCAAAAACCACCGCCGGATAGTTATTGGCCCGCATGAACTCGGCCAGCTTCCCGCCTGAAGTGATGCCAGCAATCTTAGCGCCTTTCTTCTTGGCATCCGCGACCGCGGCCAGCGTTTCTTCTGTGGTGCCCGAATAACTAGAACCGATCACCAACGTGTCACCGTTTACAAAACTGGGTAGCTCATAGTCCGGCACAATCAGAACTGGAATACCGAGCTCTTCCTTAAAGACAGTCTGAATAACGTGAGTGCCAAGGGCAGAACCACCCATGCCCGCCACGACCACATTTTTGACGTGCTTGTAACTCTCCTCAAAGTGAACACTTTGAGCGTCTTTCCAAATCTGCTGAACTTGACTGCCCAGCTGCTCAATAGAGCCGAGCATGTTCATCGTGTCCAGTTGGCTAATTTCCTGACGAGAATCGAGAATAGAAACAGTTCTCATACGCTCGCTCCTTTCACTAAACCGTCCAAGTATACTGCAAGCCCGTCGTTATCTGTCTCACCGATCGTCTTGTGGGCCACTGAGCGAATTTGGTCGGTACTATTTCCCATTGCCACGGCATATCCTACCGCTTTTAAGAACTCAATGTCGTTATCGCTATCACCAACTCCGATGACTTGATGGGGCTCGACCTCTTGCAGCCTACACCACTCTCTAACGCCGATTTCTTTGGTTACCCCTTTCGGGGTGATATCAAGTGACACAAAGTTGCCAGTGCTGACTGAGGTTTTGAGCGTAATATCCTGACGTTGCTGAAGCTTTTCCAGAAACGCTTGGGAAACATTGACGCAAACAATGGCCGGGATCTGCCAATCTTTCAGCTCGTTAATGAGTCTCAACGGCGGAATCAGACTGTGCAAGTTTTGATAGGTCTCGATGAACGTTTGGTTGCCGTACCCTTGTTGGGTGTTTGCCAGATAGTACATTTCACCAGTTTCGTCTGCCAGCGCCACGATCTCACGGACGATCTGCTCAGCTAAAAGCTGTTGCCACTTCACTTCACCTTCTTTGGTGATGATCTGGCTGCCTCCGGCGACAATATGCAGACTCTGATCAGGAAAATACGGCAAGATGGGCTTGACTAGACTGACGTATGTTCGACCGGTACAGACACCTAGCTTGATGCCTTTGGTGGCGAGCCCCGAGAGAGCAGCTTGGGTGTTCGGACTCACTTCACGTTGGGAAGTCGTGAGAGTCATGTCCACGTCAAATAAGATTGCTGAAAAATCCGAAAGCGTTGCCATATTACTTGCTTGGTTGTAACTCAGCAGTGACGTTGTCTGCAACTGATTGATGCGGATAGACTACTGCGTCCTGACCGATACACTTGCCAGGCATGACGCTGACATGAATACCAATTTTTGCATTTTCACCCACTAACATGCCAAGTTGTGTTCGACCGGAGTCGATCATCTTCCCTTTCACTTTCACACCGATGCTCTTCCGATCGATCCGCTTGTTTGCATTAACAAAGCCAGCGCCAATGCGAACATTCGGTCCGATAATGGAATCACCGACATAGCCGGAGTGAAGATGGGTCCCGGTGCCAATAATAGATCTGGCGATCTCCAGAAAGCCGCCCACCTCCACATTTTTTTCTAGGCTTGATTGTCTGACCAAGACAAAGTCGCCAACGATAACATTGTCACCGATGTAGCAGGGACCAACGATCCGACTGGCATGGCCGATTTTGGCATTTTCACCGATGTACACAGGACCTGCCGACTCATCGATGACAGCGGTAGGAGCGACTTGGGCTGAGGCAGCCCGGTAGGGCTGCTGTTGCTTGAAAAGCAGCTCCAGGAAAGTGAACAGCTGCCAGGGATACTTTAGAGATGGTGACTCCGTGGTCAGCTTGAGCACCGGAGCTGGCTGCCGCTGCAACTGAAGGCTCAGGGCAGTTTCAAAGTTGTACTCTGCTGCCGGAGTAGATTTAAGCTGTTCCAGAAAGGATTGAGCGAAAAGATAAATCGTCAGAATTTTTTGGTCGGACGGCTCAGTTCCGACTGCCGGTTTCTCGACGATATTGACGACCTGACCGGCATCATTGAACGCCAACATGCCGTACTCGGTGGGTGTAGAAGTTCGGGCAGATGCTAACACTGTCCCCTCACCGAGCGTCATCATCTGATCGAGCATCTCTCCGGCGTTGATTTGGTAGGCAGAGATGACGGCAAAACGAGCCTGTTCTTCCGCAGACATCGTTCGCGTCCCCAACAAAGTAGCGTCCCCCATGCCGCGGGGCTCGGGCTGAGTGACATAGCTGACCTGCAGTGGCAGCTGGGTGTGTTGCACGATCTGTTCAGTGATATGAAGCTCTGCATCTCTGGGAGTAAGCACGGCAACGACTTTGTCAAAACCGTGTGCATGCAGATTCTCTAACGTTCGGGCCAGCAGAGACTTCCCTAACAAGGGGAAAGCGCCTTTGTGCCCGAGTGTCTGAAAGGGAAAGAAGCGACTGTTTGCGCCGCCAGCAATGATAATGACGGTTGGTTTTGCCATGAGAAGATTCTAGCATCTGAGCGGTAGTTAAGTTGTGTTATCCTTCGCCTATGTCACAAACTGCCACCCACCCTGCTGTACCTCAAGAAGAGAAGCCGCAGACTCTCACAGAAAGGCTCAATCTTCTCAACTACGGTATCTTTCTCCAGGCGCTAGTCGCAACGATGGGCTCGCTCTACTTCAGTACCTTTGGTGACCCGCTACGGAACCTCCAGGATGGTCGACTATTCCCCAGCTTAGGTGGTTTCGAGCCGTGTGAGTTGTGCTGGTTTGGGCGAATCCTGATGTACCCACTGGTGTTTGTTAGTGGTGTAGCTCTTTTGAAAGAGGACAAGGGCTTTACTGACTATGTCCTGCCACTGTCTGTTCCAGGTATGGTTCTAGCTTTTTACCACTATGGCCTGCAAAAGCTAGACTTTCCCAATCCATTCCGGTGTACCGCCGCTAATCCTTGTTCGGCACTGCAAGTTAACTACTTTGGATTCATTACCATTCCCTTTTTGGAGCTGGTTGCCTTTTGTGTGATCACTGCCTTGGCGGTCTGGCAGATAAAGACCAGGAGAAAACTGGCAAAAGTCTCCGACAAAGAGTAGCTACTCTAGACTAAATCTTCGAGCTGGTCACCGGACTGGAAAAGCTTGAGGGCGGCAAAGTGTCCCGGCAGCACAGGATCAGGCAGGTTGTTCGGGTCGTACCACTCCCACAGTGCGGCTTTCTCCGGTTCTTTAGTAATTGGAGTGCCTTCCCATTCTCGACACAAGAAAACAAAGTGCACAAAAGAGTTCGGCGCATCAGCCGGAAAGTCCTCTTGCCACTCCCGAACAACTCCCAGGTACTGCAGGTGAACTGCCTGCAGATCTGTCTCTTCGCGGAGTTCACGTAAGGCGCAGTCAGTCAGCAGCTCGGGTCCCTCTACCCGACCTCCCGGCAGACCATAGTAGCCCGCTTTGTAGCCGTTCTTTCGTTTTGCCAATAAAATATGCCGGTCCGCATTCTGGACAATCACACAACAGCCGATAAAGACGTTATTTTTGGAAGGCTGAGAAACGCTTTCAGTCATGTTTCTTTCTGCTCAGTACATAGAAGCTGCTAGCCTCATTGTAGCGGATTTAGTCACGAATGACGGCCAGCACTTCGTCTCGCTTCTCTTCCATCAGCGATTGTGACGTCGCTTCCAGATTCAGGCGAACGAGTGGCTCAGTGTTTGATCCGCGAACGTTGAAGTGCCAACCATCCATGACGCAGGTAATACCATCGACATCGAGCACCTCTTTGGCCTGCGGGCCGTAGAGGTCACGGATTTTCTGGATGACTGTCTTGGCGTCAACGCCTTTGGTGTTGATCTCACCGGAGATGAAGTAGGTCTTCCCCAGCTCGTCGATCATCTGATCTAAGGTTTGGTCGGCATGTGACAACACGTCCATGATGTACATCATCGGCGCTAGTCCCGAGTCACAGAAGAAGAAGTCTTGGAAGTAGTAGTGACCTGTCACCTCGCCGCCAAAGACAGCCTTCTCGTCCATCATCCGTTTCTTGATGAAGGCGTGGCCGACACGGTTATAGAAAGACTTGCCACCAGCTTTGGCGATCAAATCTGGCACGGCGTGGGAAGCACGGATGTCGTAGACGATAGCTGCCCCGGGATACTTCTTGAGGAAGTATTGAGACAGAATCGCAGTCATGAAGTCACCGGAGACGAAACGACCCTTCTTGTCGATACAGAAAAAGCGGTCGCCATCAGGGTCAAAAGCAAAACCCAGGTCAGCCTTTTCGCTGACGACGCGCTCCATCAATTCTCGACGGTTCTCTTCCATGAGTGGATCACCGCCGTGATTGGGGAAAGTGCCATCCGGGTCAAAGTACATCGGTACTAAGGTGAGTTGTGGCAAGTGCTTGAAGAGCTCGATCAGTGACGGGCCGACCATTCCGTTGGCAGTATCGATCACCACTTTCATGGGTTTGAGCGACTTGTAGTCGACCAAAGACAAAATCTTATCGATAAAGCCGTTCATGATTGACCAGTCTTCCACGGTGCCCGGAGTAGCAGCAGTGGGTGGGAAGTCGTCGGTTTCAATCAGCTTGCGAATATCTTGGATACCTTCATCTCCAGAAAGAAGATAAGGGATCTGCTTGACCATCTTGAAGCCGTTGTACTCTTTCGGATTGTGGCTGGCAGTTACCATAATGCCCGGCAACTTTTTGGTTGCGCAGGCATAGTAGTACATATCGGTAGAGACCATGCCAACGTCGATGACGTTCACACCCACACTGGTGAGTCCTTTGATCAGATGATCATGCAGAGAAGGACTTGAAACACGTGCGTCCCGACCGACGATCACGGTCGTTGGTGAAAGAACTTTGGCAAATGCTTTCCCAACTGCCTCAGCAGTCTCGTCAAACAGTGAAGTTCCGTAGACTCCTCTGATGTCATATGCCTTAAAAATGCCTGGGTCAACCTTCATAGTTGTCCTTTCCTTCCCTTATCACAGGGACGGGGATATTTTTGTGAGTATTCGGAAGCCACCGGTTTTTGAGGAGTACTTTGGGCGGACGACTATCTCACAAAAACATCCCCTTTCTCCCGCTAATCTACAATGTGACCATTAAAAGTTCAACTTGACTTGATATGGTAAAAGGGGTGCCAGAAGTCTTCTGCAAAAGGTCAATCTCCAAGAGCTTTTTGTGGAGAGAAAAAAGCTGTGTCCAGCTAAAGAGTTGTGCCTGTGCAGCCATCTTAAATTGAGTAGGATTGTTTCCCTCTTTCGCTTCCATCAGCAGCCGAACTTGTCGAATTAACATCGCAAAACAAAACTGCTCGCCGTCACTCTCTACGGCTTTCTGAAAGAGTGTCACCATCTTTGCTTTGGTCGCCTCAGTTTGCTGGCCGGAAAGTGCATTCAGCCAAGCAAACATGGATCTGGTCGGAATAAAAGCTTGTACCTTGGCGTGGGGAAACTTTTTGAGCTCGGTGGCAGTCAGCTGTTTTTTTTCCCACAGAATAATCTCAGTCTCCGCCTGCTCGGCAAACTGGGCAATCAGGGCGATCAACTCGTCCTTGCGTTTTGACTTTGGTAGCGAGTGAAGCTCTTCGAGCACGATCGTTCGAGGTTCCGCAAAGAGTGACTGGGTCTGAAGGCTAACAGCCAAGCCCGAAGGCTCGAGGTTTTTAACCTCAAGGTGGGCAACTTGCCGCCCGTGCTGCTGGGCGGCTGCGATCGCCTGAGTAAGTGCAGCGCGTGACTGGGTGTGGTGTTCGCCATGAAATATAACTAGCATTGTTTTTCCTGAATAGGACATCCGCCTACATTCTATTGTACTGCTGGATGGCTCTCGACATTCAGGAAAAACGATGCTCGCTTCACCCTAATCTAGGGTTGATCCGTATCGTTGCAGCCACTTCCGGTGGGCCTGATACTCAGGATCGTACTTGGCTACGATTGCCCAAAAGCGGTGTGAGTGATTCATTTCCTTACGATGAGCCAGTTCGTGAATGATGACATAGTCAATCACTGCCGTCGGATACTGGACGAGTCGCCAGTTAAAGTTTAACCCACCTTGGCTACTGCAGCTGCCCCAACGAGTTTTTTGGTCCCGGAGTGTGATCGCCGCATAGGTGATGCCCATCAACTCAGCTAGCTGTTTAGTGCGGGGAATGATGTACTTTTGGGCGGTAGTTTTCAGGAAAGTCTCAAACGTCCGTTGAGCGGAGGAAGCAGCCGAAGAAACTGGCTGGATGTGAAGTTCTTCTCCTTGGATAAAGACTGGGTGACGCGTAGTATGGTCGTCTAGGGAGTGGATAACTTTCTTATACGTGTGGCCAAACACCATTAACTCGTCAGGCCTGATGTGTGAGGTGCGGACTTTAATCTTGGCAAGATTGCGATTAATCCAGTCGGAGTGCTGGGTGACAAACCGTAGAATCGCAGTGTCGTTGATGCGCGGAGGTGCGCTGACGATCACTTCTGCTTTAGCCGTGATGCGAATACGCAGGTTACGGCTACGGGAGTTCCGTTGGACTTGGTACTCAATCATTGTGATTCTAGGCCGCTCTCCAGAGCTAAGCCAGTAATATCCGGTAAGCTGGTACCTACTACACCTTGCAGCTCTCCGTACATGAAGGCGGTATTTGTGGCTAAACGGAGAATCTGCTTTTCGCGTTTTTTCCAGGAGTTTTGGAGTGCGCGCTGCTCTTTATCCAGGTCGTCCTTCATCTCGCGGAAGCTCTCCACGATCGCTTCTACTCTCCCGCGGAACTCATGACTGTTAATGTAACTGTAGAGCATCTCTGCTTTGACCTCTTTACCCGATTGAACAGTTTTTTCCTGGTCAACCTTGAGCAGTTGCTGCCGCAACAACACGGCCAGCGGCAAAACAAACTCCACGCCAGTGACCCAGACATGATCACGCTCGGCACACGTCTTGATATCTGCAGGAAGCACGCGGGAAACCAGGACGGCCACAGAGCCATGTGCATTCCGCGCATCCTCGCGTAGCTTCGGCAGCCAGCCTTCCGAAAAGTGTTCGGTCTGTTTGGATTCCCAGACGATAATGCCCACCGTCTTCCCGGCAGATGTCCGGACTACTTGGAGCATATCAGCCCCAAACTGTCCCTTTTTGACTTCTGAGATCACATCATGCGGGAAAGCTTCTTGAAGCGTTTTCTCGAGTTCAAGTTCGAGGACTTCTCCCTGGAGTTGTTGTGAAACAGTTGTGGCTTTACGGCGCGCTTCGTCTACGGCTGCCTTCATGTCGGAAATCTGTTTCTGATACTCCAGTTCCTTGAGGCGGAAGCGCTCTTCTTCCAGCTTAGTATTTTTTTCCAACTCGCGTTGGACACGGGCAGTCAGCTCACGTTCCAGTCGCAGCTCCAATTGTTTTTCTTTTTCTTCGACCTCACGTTGTTTCTTGAGGAGTTTGAGTTCATTTTCTTCTGCTGCTTTAGCGCGAGCTTCTTTCTGACGCAGTTGATCTTGGAGCTCCTGCAGCTGCTTAGACTGGGCCTCTTGAGCCTGTTTCTGGGCCTCATCGGTGCGTTTTTTTGCTTCGGCTTGAGCCTTGGCCCAGAGCTCGGCCTTCAGCTTATGTTCCAGCTGGTGTTCTTGCTGTTTGAGGTGTTGGTCGAGTTGCTCTTGCAACGCTTCATCAAGGTTAATCGTTTGGTGACAGTGTGGACAGATCAGGGTTTGCATAGCGGCATCTTAACACCGCCAATCAGTCCAGACGCAAGTAGCAATTACGAAGATTTTCCGAAGATGGCTTACAGCTGCGGGCGAGAAAGGATCTCCCCAATGATTTCCGGAAACTGAAGTGGGTTCCCGCTGGCCAAGACTTTTTGAGCCAGAATATTTTGGATGATGAAGTTAATGACAACGATAGAAATAACCAAGTACAGGTCAACGGAGCGATTCTTGGAGCGTTTCAGGATTAGCAGAATTCCAAACAAGAGACCTAGTACCGCCATGATGCCGACGATGATTGCTTTGACTACAGCAGTATCAGAGTCTGTAGTGTCAATGACGCCGGCCACGATCATCTGCTCATAGGCGGGAAACTTTACTAAGGCAAAGTGTGCTGCCTGTGCCAAGCCCTGAATACCTTGGACAATGGAAACTACAGCCACAAATACATATAAAGGCAGCTCCTGGGGTTGGGAGCGCTGAGGGCTATGCGTGGTCGCTAGCTGAACTTCTGGCAAGATTTTTTTCACGGGTTGATCCGATGGCTGAGAGAAGAAAGACTGTTCTTTGAGATGTTTTGGTTGCAGCGCAGCTAGCGGCGAGGTGTCGATATGCTCAGTAGACTTGATCTGCAGTTCGGGTAGCAGGCAGCCGCTTTTTTCCAGATCCTTCATCATTTGAGAGATATCAGGCATCTTACTCAATAACTCAGCAGCACTTCGACGAGTAACACCCCCATCAGCTTCTGATTCTGCGGGAGAAGTGATGAACGGCTGAGGTCCACCCGCAAGAGGTTGCTCAGGTGGAATCGAGGGAAGCTCAGGCAGGTCTGGTGGTGTCTCCGAAGAGTCCGGTTGCGGTGAAGGGGCACCGAAAGGATCGGCCTTAAAGCTGCCTGTCTGTACTGTTTCCACTGGTTCAATACTGGCAGGGTTAGGAGTTGTGATCACGGGAGATGTGGGGGTAGCGGTAGAAGGTTCAGCTGAGACAGGTGGTGTCGCACTTACAGGCGCAGAAACCCCACCGGTAGGAGAGGCAGAAACACTCCCACCCGCCGTAGCCAGGGGTAGCTGGTTGGGTACCACCGCGTCGCTAACAATATTACCCATATACCCATCTTATGTTAACTTGACTGAAGATGTGAAGGGTCGGTTTCTTGAGACATCGAGTATAATCCTAGAGGGAGTTCTGTTTTTCAAGTATTCGGGAGCCGCTGAGTTTGAAAAGTAATGAGGGCGGACGACTATCTTGGGAAACAGCACTTTCCGGAAGCCGAGATGCTGAAATTGGTAGACAGGCTGGACTTAGAATCCAGTGCCCCTTAAAAGGCGTGCAGGTTCGATTCCTGTTCTCGGCACAGAAATGATAAAATATAACGATATACAACAATTTAGTTACCAAGCGGAACTGGGAAAAATCGTAGAAAGCAAGCAGCTTGTGGAGATTAGTTTCTCTCATGAGCAAGATATGGTTGCCTATCTTCTTCGTGCAAGTGATGAGTTCATTAATTACACCTCCTTATGGCATAAGGGAAAGCGATGTTCCTCCTTTGTTCAAGGAGGTCAAAATTATATCAAAAAACCCCTCTCTCGAGGGGTGCTTTGGTATCAGAAAGAGTCCGGTGAGGAGTACCTTCTGATCTAGCAGGCATAGTATCAGAAGGCTATTACTATGTCAATACCTATCAAATACATTTATTCTAGATCAAAATAGTCAAAAGAAAATACGTATCTCCTGTGTACGTGTTACGGAGTCATTGCTCCGGCTGCTTCTACTTCGCTCGCCACAAACTCCATTACATTCGCCTCTGACTGCTTGAGTTCCCGACCGAGCTGGCGGTCATCGTAGCGCATCTCCGCCATCCACTGGTTCACTGACGCTGCCCAGCTGCCGTTACTGGAAGGGGTGTACTTGGCCATGATCTCTTCCGGCGTTGTTCTCCCCTGGTCGATATAGTTTTGTTTAATCTCCCGAGCAGCGCGCTCAAAGCCTTCTTCATAGTTACTAAAGCCGAGCGTGCCTCGCTTATGGATACCAAAGCCTAGACAGTTATAGGAGCCTTCCGGGATGTTTTTACAGAGTCCGCTTTCCTGCATAGCAATGGCCGGTAGCAGCCGGAAGTCAAACCCGTAGCGGTCTGCCAACTCGACGAATACCCGCCCATAGTGTTCCGCAGGCACCAATGGCGAGTTATACCTGGTCAGAAAGTTAGCCACGATCTGGGGACGGGCGTCATCAGTAGCCAGAGAAGTCTCGATGCCTTGGATCTGGCCGAGTTCTGGAAGGTTCTCATTGGCAATAGTCAGTCGTTGTTGGCTCGAGTCGGTCAGACTTAAAAGGTTATAGTTAGGGCGCTGTGTCAGGTAAAAAGTGATTACTCCAGCCACTACACTACCTATGCAACACGTAAACCATACGAAAATGATGAAGCTATTTTTCATCGGGTGCAGTATACGCGAAACGCGTCTGATTGTCGACAAAACGCCTTTTTTGTGCTATCCTATAATAATAGAGGTACATGCGCTACCAGATAAGAAAGAAGCTAGCAATCACTCTTGGCAGATTGGGAACATTCCTGCTGATGGGTAGTCTTTTCCTCGCCCTCTCTTCTCCTGTGGAAGCCCGTGAAAACTCCCTGTACGGCATTCATCTCATGAATACTGGTGAGCTGGATAAGGCCGCCGAACTCCTCAACCCGAGTCCTAATGAGGACTGGAACTACGTGACCGTTCCCCTGACTTTGGATGATCTGAAGAAAGTTGATGAGTGGCAGGCATTTCTCGCCAAAGCAAAAGAGAAAAGACTGATCCCAATTGTCCGCCTAATGACCCGGTTTGATAATGGGGCCTGGCAAGTACCCACCAAGAAGAACATTGTCGACTTGATCACCTTTCTAAGTAAACTGGACTGGCCGACCGATCAGCGTTACATCATAGTCTTTAACGAGGTCAACCATGCCAAGGAATGGAGCGGTAAGATTGATCCCCAACAGTACACCGATAGCCTGCGCTTCGCAGCTGACTGGGCACACTCGGAGGGAAAGAACTATAAGGTACTGCCTGCTGCAATGGACCTGGCTGCATCCAATGGTGGTACAACCAAAGAAGCTTTCAAATACCTTGATGAGATGCTTGCCTACGACCCGCAGATCTTTGAAAAAGTCGATTACTGGAACTCTCACTCGTATCCAAATCCTGCCTTTAGTTCCGCTCCGACCAAAACAGGTAAGAACACGATGCGGGGATTCACCCATGAACTGGCCTATCTCAAACAAAAAACAGGTCGTGACTTTCAGACCTTTGTGACCGAAACAGGCTGGGAAGACAACTACACTACCCGCAAATGGCTGGGCAGCTACTATCAATACACCGCAGACCACATCTGGTCTGATGAGCGGGTGATCGCGGTCACTCCTTTCGTGCTCCAAGGAGATCCAGGTCCGTTTTCAGGCTTCTCTTTCATTGACAAGAATGGTCGCCCGACTACCCAGTACCGCGCATACCAGGATGTGATTAAACGGTCGCTTGAAAAGGTGATTGCCGTGAAGCAGTAACCTCCGGAAAGACTGGCCGACTACATGGGTGCGTTAGGAATCCCAGCCGCATTGAAGTTAATCGTTTTCTGCGCTTTGCTGAGCTGCTCCACCTTGAAGCTAAAGCCCTTCTGCCACTCCCCGTACTTTTCTTTGATGGGACCAAGATCTGGAACCCCGAACATTTTTTCCAGCTGTTCAAACAGCTTGACCTTCTCAGGGCTGAACTTGGCGAGTGAGTCTTTGATCTCGTTGCTATCGCGGAACTGGGGAGTCTTACTGTGAAACTTCGAGGCGTAAGTCATGAAACGTTGCAAGGTAGTCTGCGGGAACATATCAACTTCAGGCAGTTCCAGGCCGTGAGAACGAATATCCTCTGCAGTCAGACCCATCCCGATGTGACAAAACGCTGCCTGGACAACTGGTGGCGTATACCCTTCCTGCTGCAAGATCCAGGCCCCAATAACGCCATGTTGAATGTACGGGCGATTGGAAGGTGGTTGTCCGGGAACCCACTCAAAACCGCCACACGCATAGACACCGACCTCGTGGAGAAGTGCAGCTTGAATAACAACTTCCCGCACCAACTCTGTCTTGTCAAAGTCGTAGTGATCCAGCAGGTAGAGGCAGACGTCAACAATAATATTGGAGTGTGTCCAGATGAGGTCCAAGACAGTGTCCGTGGCGGCATACTTCTTATGAAGGAGAAACTCGCCGGGATAGACGTTTTGATTAATGAAAATCGGCATGTCTGTTGTTGCCATTGTAGGCAAACACAGCAGCGTTATGCAAGTTACAAGGCAAAAATTGCGGGCAGGACAAGAAATAGATGCTGGCTTCAGTGAGCGTGGGTGTGAATATGCGTCCCATGAGTTTTGGCGCTTTTGCCGCGTTGGGGGCGGTAGATGGCAAAGTAACTGGCCGCGAGCGTAGCGAGCGGCACTGCCAAAACCAGGCCTAGCGAGCCAGTCAAGGTCCGCACGACTTCTTCGGCAATCATCTCGCTGTTCACTGCTACCCAAGCAGGCTGTGTTTTATTCAGTGTGAAAAGAAGGAACAGCGGCAAGCTGCTCCCTGCATAGGCCAAGATCAGGGTATTAACAAGTGAAGCTACGTGATCTTTGCCCACAGCCAGACCCCGATTGTATAGCTCCATAAACTCAATATCTGGTTTCGCCTCTTTGAGTTGAGTTACGATCGAGATTTGGGAAATCGTAATATCGTCGAGTACACCCAGCGTTCCTAGCATGATGCCGCCAAGCAGTAACCCCTGAAGGTTCAGCCGTGCTGACGGCCCAAACTGCAAGTAGTACGCCTCCTCACTCCCTAGTCCCACCAAGTAGGACAGGTGGACGGTGATGTACGACAAGAGACTTACCGCAGCCAACGTCATAAACATGGCGGCCAGCGCAATGTGGCTTTCCCGGGTGACTCCATGACTCAGGTACACCGTCAACGTGGCGATTACGCAACAGCCGATCAAGCTGACCAGGATCGGATTCTGGCCAGCCAGAATCTGAGGCACAATCTGGAAAGTTAAGACGAATAAACTCAAGACCATGCCCATGATCGAGAAGAAACCTTGTCTGCGGGCAATAAAGATAACTAGACCAAAGAAACCAATCGCCAGCCACATCAGTGTTGGTAGCCGATAGATATCCGCCAAGACATACTCCCAGTGCCCTGCTGAGAGCTCCATATAGGCAAGTACCACTTGGGTGCCTACTTTGACGCGCTGTCGCTCATTGAGCGGCTGGAACTCGTTCCCCGCTTGGAGCTCTACCGTCTCCCCGTTGTCATGACGGCGGACTTTGACTACTTGGGTGTAGTAGTCGATTCCATCGATAACCTGCCGTTTTTCGGACATAATTTCGGTGACTGTTCCGGTGTAGTACTGGGGTGGGGTAATTCCAGAAGTAAGGTTAGGCGGAATACTTGATTCCTCTATGCTCTCTTCAGTTTGTGCAGGCTGAGCTGCCGCGGAAGCTTCTTGACCAGCTTGCACCGGTTGTTGCCCATGCACTACCGGCGCTTGCCAAAATGCCACGACGAGCAGGAATAGGCTGCAAATAACCGTCAAAAGTGTGGAGCGTTTAAACGTTTTCATTCTCTTTCTCGATGACGTCCTGCGTTGCTTCAGCAACTTCTTGCCCGACTGTGTCAATATCCGGCGGTGGACCGGGGGGTGCAGTGGGAGCTGGCACCTTTTCTTTACTTAAAATAATTGAGCTGGCAGTGGGATCGGTACTGTGGACTTGGGTGATAGCATACAACACGGTTTGCTTGGGCTGTTGAGTAACCACGTTATCGTAACTTGGCTCATAGACTGTGTAGTGTTCGGCGTCGCCAGGGGCTACGATGGCATGTGAGACAGACTGCGGACGGATCGTATCAATCAGCGCAGGATTATAGGAAATAATGACGGGTCTCTCTTGCGCCAGTTCTCCGTCGATAATTTCAATCGAAGGCAATAGGCGCCTGAGGTAGACACCTTTGGCCACCACCCGTTCGACCTCATTCATGCTGGGGAGCTTCTCCGGTGTAGTCTTGGGGTAGTCTTGCAGGAATAGCGAGTTCCAGACTTCTCTGGCAAAGAGAGATGGCTCGGCATTGATCAGCGTGACCTCCAGTCCGTGCTGGAGTAAACAGTCCGCCATCTCAGTCATCAAGCTGCCGAAGCTATGGTGGTGAAGATAGTCATTTAAGGAACGCATCGAGTATGGCAGACCATAGTAATCCAAGAGTGTTGCCACGACTGCAAAGTCGGATGTGTTAAAAGTATGAGGAACTGGCTGAAAAACTTTGGGCATAGGACAAGCTACGTTTATTGTACGTGGTGCAACTCATCAAGGGCAATCTGATGAATCGCGCCGTACAGCTGGCCGTAGTCATACCACGCAAAACCTTTGTCATGATCTATTTCTCTGGGAAGCTGGCTGTAGCGACGGATTAAGTCTTGCAGCTGTTCGGTAGTCAATTCCTGCAAAGCCTGGATGTCATCGCTAGGATGAAGCTGTTGTGTGCCCACATCTGCCAAGAAAAGCTCTGTCACAAAGGTATAGTGCTGGCCAGTGCTGCGTTCCTCGATCTCAGCAGTAATGGTGCTCAGGGGTTTGAGCTCATTGGGCGACAGCTCCAGGCCAGTTTCCTCAAACAGCTCGCGCGCCGCCGCAGGCGGCGCTGCTTCTCCCTCCTCTATTCCCCCACCTACCATCCGGTAGATCTGGTCCGGGTAGAGTGTTTTGGAGCCCAGGACAAACTTGCCTTGGGCGTTCCGTAGCAGCACTAGGACATGATGTTTTCGTTTGGCGACTTGAGGAACTACGTCCATGGAGAGCTGAAGCGTGTGTTGCATAGAGGCGTTTTGTTGGTGCCCTGATTGTAGTCACAGATGCAGAGAAGCGAAAGTATTGGTATAATCCTACAGCCTCGAGCGGGTCAGTAGCTCAGTCGGTTAGAGCATCTGCCTCTTAAGCAGAGTGTCGTGGGTTCGAGTCCCACCTGACCCACAGAATGTGTTAAAATAGCTTCCTATGGTGTTCAAACAACTCACCACTCGCACTTATCATTACTGGACCGTCTAACGGAGCCAGTAGTTGTTGCGTGAAAAAAGTTGTTTAGCAAAAAAGCAAAATCGTTACAAACTGGCTCCACAAATGGCCAGTTTTTTTGTGCCCAGAAAAGGAAACTATGAAAATTATCTTTGATTACAACAGAACACTTTTTAACCCGGACAGCGGTGACGTTTTCCCCGGTGTTTTCCGGCTGCTTAAAACCCTGGCTCCCAAGCACGAGCTGTTTTTGATTACGCTCGATAAGCCAGAGCGAAAGAGCTCGGCTGCGATTACAGAGATGGCGCCGTTTTTCAAAGACGTCGTGTTTGTTGAGCGTAAAACTGTCAGTGTCTTCCAAACCATCGTGGGCCAAGACAAGAACGTTTTGATTATTGGCGACCGCTTGGAAGATGAGATCAGGATCGGGATCAAGTTGGGGTTGCCCACCATTCACGTCCGCGGCAAGACTTCTACTAGCCTGAAGCGTTTTTTCCCGAGGAAACAACGCCCCACCCACACTGTCCCTTCGATTGATGCTGTCTTGGAGATTATTGAAACCTATGAAAAGTAACCAACAGAAGACCTCCTATTACTGGCATATCCCTTCCCACAACCCAACGGGTTGGGGTTGTTGGATGTGTTTCTGGCAACACAGGAACCTATCCAGTAGTCCCAATCTCGAGACTACACTGCGCTCTTTAACACAACGAAAGAAGGTAAAACGATGTACCAACAGCTTCGCGCCGTGGTGGATGCGTCGGGCATCTGGAGCGGCAACCGTGAACGGACGCACGCTTTTCTGCTCTCTCCCAGTGTCTACCAGATTACGCCAGCTCAACGTGACGAGCTTCAGGATCTGGGTCGGGCAATCTTTGACTGCCTCTCCGGCTTGTCTCATATCGGGGTCATTGCCTATGACCAAAGTCTGAACTACACCGGGGCTTGGCGACTGGTCCGCAAAGTCTTCTCCACAGGCGTTCCGCAAATCTACCAAGAGCTTCAGGGCATGAATGTCAAAGACATCCCCCGGCTGCTCAAGGTCGACCTGATGGTCGACCAAGACGGCAACTTCAAGATTGCCGAGATTGACGGACACAACAAACACGGGCTGGGCTACTCAACGCTCGGCAAACGTTTTCGTCAGGCTATCTACCCGGACGCGCGGGCTTTACCCGGCACAGTCAAGCTGCTAGTGACAGAGATGCAGCGCACCGGACAGGACGTTGCCAAGCTGTTCTTTGCCGACCAAGAACGCTTCTATCTGCCAGAGTTCGAGGTCGCTCAGCAGGAGTTTGCAGCTGAAGGTGCAACGCTCCAGCTGTTGCCGGAGCTGCAAGTAAGCTCGGCGCAGCTTCAGGACGGCATCTTCCTTGATCTGCCGTTCCTCTACAAACGGACAGCTCTCTACACCCCCATCATCGCTTCCTATCGGACGGGTCAGGTACGGTTTGTGATTCCGCCTAAACCGTTCATGGGAGCAAAAGGGTTACTGGCAATCGTGCGAAACGATACTGGCGATGAACTGCTGGAGTCACTGCTTCAGACGTTTATCAAGCCGAAGTCGCTGGAACTGGTACGTCGGTACATTCCTCCGACTCTGCTGGTGGGCAAGATGGCGGCCGGTATGGAACAAGTTCAGGCGTTGACCGCGACCAACCGCTACGTGCTGAAGGAGTCGATTTCCAGTGGCATGAAAGGAACGGTCTTCTCAGACGATCCAGCCTTCAATCAAACCCTCAAAGTTGCGAGCGCAACCCAGTTGAACTGGATTCTGCAAGAGGAAGTGGTCAATCAACCACAGACTTTCTCATGGTACGAAAACGGCGGCAATCGCGCCCCGGTTCTCCGTACCGCAGACGACTGGTTCATGCGGGTGACTGTCCAGTACGTCCAACATCAACTGGCGGACGTAATTGTGACAGCGCGACGGGACAAAGCCGTTCACGGTGCAAAAGACTGCATCCAGATCGGAACGGTGATTGTCTAAGCAGAAAGAGCCAACAGCAATGTTGGCTCTTTTTTTTGTTTCAGGCAGGGAAGACGCAGCTTGAATGATCATTTTTGGAAATTATTGCAATTGTGGTAATCGTAGTAATTACTATATTTACAACAAAAGCAAAAAAACAGCCACTTGGGTGGCAATAAGAACTACAGAACCTATAAGATTGCTATTTCGCACTTTCTTTGTATAATGCAGAAATCCGTCCACGAGTTTCTCGGAGGCGAGACATGTACCCGAGTGTACAGAAGTGGTATGACCGTTTGAGTGGCTGGCAGAAAGTTGTCTATAAACTGCTTTCTTTTGTCGGTCAGGAAGAACGAGCGTATCACTGGTTCGGCTACTACCAGCAGAACCCTAAGTAGGGCTGCTGGTGGGACATCGAACCGACCAACAGTGGGGGCCGCAGCAAGCTGCGGCCCCTTCTACTATCTCTGGCAATTTAAGATTTGCTTTTAAGTAATTTGTGTTACTATCAAACTATGTCTAACCCAGAACTCCCTACTCAAGTTTTTGAAATTATTCACAGCTCCAACCAGGCCGGAAAACGCATTGACATGCGCGAACTATCTTCAGGTCGTGAAGTAGCTGCTCCGTTGCGCGGTGTTTCGGTCACAGAGTTACGAGAAGCTCTGTCTGATCTGGAAGCACGTCAATTGATTGCTTTTGTTGGCGGCGAGATTGGGTACACGGTACTTCAAACGATTGCAGCTGACTCTACTGAAGAGCCGATAGAGAACTCAGAAACTGTCTGAGTCTGCGTATGGAGGCCTGAAGCTCTATGGCAGTTCGACAGGAAAGTCAAGCCATTAGCCCCCGCAGTAGAATCAACTACTTTGTCGTTGGTCAGTTAGCCGATCTGATGATCACGTACACTGCGCTTAGCCACTTAGAGGGTTTCCGAGAAGTTGGACCTGCTGGTAGTTCGATGATTACAGAAGATAGCAACCGACTGATCATCGCTAAGATTGCCGTGACTGCTTTTCTTGCCGGTTTGTATGCAATCACTCGGGACAAAAATCCGCGGGCTGAGTTTATCGGCAGAAAATCTCTAGAGCTGAGTACTGCTATCGTCTACTTAATTCTGGCCAGTAATGTTCTGCAAGTTGCCCCAGAGGTACTTCGTCAACTGGGAAGATAAGGGTTTTCCTACAAAGAGCTCTATCGATTCCCACGTTTCTTGACTCGGTTAAAGGTTGGTCCGACATTTGTTGTAGAACGGGCAGCACTTTTTTGAGATAAATGGAAGTTTTGACTGGCCTGAAAGGCAGCCAGTTGGGCGGCGATTGCGTTAGCTGTCTCTGACTTTGTTTTCTGTTTCTTTTTCTTTGGCATACTTTACTTTTATCCTACCGTGTTTTTCTGAGTTTTAAAGACTCTCCCTGCGAAATACGCTATACTTACCGCATGTCGGAAGATCAATCTGCTGCTTCCTCTCTTCCCCAGAGGAGTCCTGTACCTGCCAAAAATCTTTCTAAACGACAGATCTTCCTGTTTGTAGCGCTGTGTGTAGTGCTGGCAGGTGGTTTTCTCTTCTACAATCTTTCAAATCTCGCCAATAGATCTATCCTCCCGCTTCCTAACTCTCCCTTCACTCCGGCACCCAGATTCCAAGGCAACTTTGAACTCAAAAAGTTCCGCTCGGCAGAAGAGTTGCAGCAGTACATCCAGGCTAATCAACAGCTTGGAGTTGGTATAGGTCTGATGGAACGTCAAGCAGTTGCCCCAGCGATGCCTACTAATATGGTCGTAGAAGACAAGGCTCTCTCCTCTACTGGTCAAACGATAGTTGACCGTTACTCGGGAACAAATGTCCAAGTGATCGGGATTGATGAACCGGATATCGTTAAAACCAATGGGATCCAAATCTTCTTATCCTCAGAGCGCGGCTGGTGGGATCCTGTTCCGTTACCAATGCCGATGCTCCGCGACACGGGTGCCGGCCAAAGTGGCCAAGGAAGTAGTGGCATGGAAATCGCTCCAGATGCAGCTGTCTCATCCTCGATGATGAAGATTGCTCCGGGCTATCCCGGATACCCTGGCTATCAGCAGCCAACCACGCAAATCTTTAATGCATTTCCACCTGTTGAACTAGCCAAGATCGGGAGTATCGACACAGCCGGACAGCTGTTACTCTCCGGCAACGACCTGGTCGTATTCGGTTCTCTGAATGGGCAAAGTGTCCTGACTGGTTTTGACATTGACCGCGCTTCTGCTCCTCAACAGCTCTGGCAGCTCAAACTCCAGGAGAATAACCAACTGGTCACTGCCCGCGCGAAGGACGGTAAGCTCTATGTCATCACTCAGTCTTACTTGACTGGTGACACTCCCTGCCCGTATGTGCCTCTGATTCAGACGAACGGCCAACAGCTCACCATCCCCTGTACGGAGATCTACTATCCTGACAGACCTATCTCGGGCGTCGATGCCACCTTCACGGCCATGATTATTAACCCGGCTACCGGAGATGTTGAAAAAACGACGTCCTTTGTGGGTTCAGTCACTAACACCATCATCTACATGTCTCCCAACTCGTTGTATCTGACCTATCAAGAACAGGCAGACATGGTCGAGTTTTTGTACGGCTTTATCTCCGAAAAAGGGAGCGATCTTTTCCCGACTAGTGTCAAAGACAGGCTGGCGCGTTTACAGAGCTATGACTTAAGCCGCCAAGCCAAGATGGTCGAGCTGCAAAGCATTTTAGACAGCTACCAACGTTCCCTGAATAAAGATGAACGTCTCCGCCAGGAGAACGAGCTCCAGAATCGCATGCAAGATTACCTCAACAGTCATAGCCGGGAGCTGGAACAGACCTTGATCGTCAAACTGAATGTCACTAATCTTTCCACACAGGCTACCGGCGGTGTACCTGGCTACTTACTCAATCAGTTTTCCATGGACGAGTATCAAGGGAACTTGCGGGTCGCGACTACTTTCGGACAAACATGGACCCAGTTTGGCCAAGCTGAATCTGCCAGCGATGTCTATGTACTGGACGGCAGTTTGCAGCAACGCGGTGTTGTCACTGATCTGGGTAAAGGTGAGCGCATCTACGCGGTCCGTTTCCTGGATAACAAAGGTTATGTGGTTACTTTCAAACAGGTCGATCCGTTTTATGTTCTCGATTTAAGCAACCCCACCAACCCTCACCAAGCCGGTGAACTGAAGATTCCGGGATACTCCTCCTACCTTCATCCGATCGGGACTGATCGTGTCGTGGGTATCGGCATGGAAAACAACCAAGTGAAGGTCTCCCTCTTTGACATCAGCAATCCAAACTCTCCGCAGGAGCTCAGCAAGTACCTGCTGGATGAGTACTGGACCGAGGTCATGTCTACCCATCATGCTTTCCTACTGGATGACCAGCACCAGGTCTTCTTTATGCCCGGCAGTAAAGGCGGCTATATCTTTTCTTATGCCGACGATGTCTTGAAGCTGGCCAAAGCAGTCAGCCAGAGCCAGGTCAAGCGGGCACTGTTCATCAACAACTATCTATTTGTGATTGGTGAGCAGGGAATAACCGTCCTCAATGAAGCCGATTGGCAAGCAGTCAAAGAGCTGAGTTGGTAGTTTTCACAGATGTGCACCCAGAGGGATTCGAACCCCCGACCTACTGTTCCGAAGACAGTCGCTCTATCCAACTGAGCTATGGGTGCGAAAAAGAAAACTCCCGCGCAGAGCGAGCAAGCTCACGCCCATATTATACCAATCAATACATCACTAATCTGTGTAGACTTTTGGGTTGATTTAGGTACTATAAGGACCATGGACCTAAACTACACGCCACTTGTTGACAAGTTCATGACTTTCTTTCGCGTCCGGGAGTCGCTCAGTCAAATGGCTCTGGACGTAGACCGTGACTTCAAGAAGCCATTTATTACCATCGCCCGAGAGCCAGGAAGTGGCGGTGTTCCCATTGCCAAAGCAGTGGCCAAGAAGCTGGGCTTTATCTGTTTAGACGAACAAGTAATCGATGAGATCGCCAGTTCGACTAAGATGCGGAAGGAGCTCATCAAAGCCGTTGATGAAAAAAACCGCACGCATGTCGAAGACATTGTTCAATCGTTGCTTAATCCGGACTATGTGGATGACATTAAGTACGTCACTGAGCTGACCAAGGTCATCCTGACCTATGCCCTGCAGGGTCAAGTGGTGATCGTAGGACGCGGGGCCAACTTTTTAACCCCGTTTGCCAAAGGCCTGCACGTCAATATCACTGCGCCTTACGAGATCCGGGTCCAGCGGGCGATGGACTTTGAGGGTTTTTCACGCAAGAAAGCAGAGGAAGTAATTGTCAAAGTCGAACGGGAACGAAAAGAGTTTGTCAAACAGTACTTCCGGAGAGATCCGTCAAAGATCAACTCTTATGACATCACGCTCAATACCGCCTTCTTTTCAGTTGAACAATCCCGGGACTTAATTATCGACGCCTTCTGGCATAAGTTCCCATGGTACAAACAAGCGTTTAGTTTCTTCACGCGCTCGGTCCCTCTCCCAGAGAAATAACCCATCAGCTCTGCGAGTAGAATGGCAGTATGACAATCGCTGAGATTTATCAGGCCTATCAGATCATGCCCAACTTGCAGCAGCATATGTTCCGGGTGACGGGGGTGGCAGAACAGGTTTGCCAGCATCTTCAAGCCCACGTAGAGCGTGAAAACATCCTGCGGGCCTGCCTTTTGCATGACATGGGAAATATCATTAAGTTTGACCTCCAGTATTTTCCCGAGTTTCTGGAGCCTGAGGGTCTAGAGTATTGGCAACAGGTAAAAGACGAGTTCATCCAAAAGTATGGCAAGAACCCCCATCATGCCACGATCGCTATTGTGACAGAGCTGGGAGTCTCGGACCGCATCAAAGAGCTGATTGACGCAGTAGGTTTCAACCTGGCCAAGAAAAACTTTGAGTCCGACGACTTTTCACGCAAAGTCTGCGCCTACGCGGATATGAGAGTTGCGCCGCATGGAGTCGTTTCTCTTTCAGAGCGGCTCGAAGATGGCCGTAAACGCTATGAGGCCAAGGGTGACCACAATACTTTTTCTTATGTGATGGGTGCTTTCCTGAAGAAAATTGAGAAACAACTATTTGAAAAAATGGACATTGGGCCCGAAGACGTTACTGAAAAAAGCGTTACTCCGTTGACTGAAAAGTATCCTGCCCTTGACTTGTAGTTTCCTGAAAAATAGAAATGAGCGAGAAACGGGACTCGAACCCGCGACCTTCTCCTTGGCAAGGAGACGCTCTAGCCAACTGAGCTATTCTCGCGTGTGACGACTGTTCGCTCGGAGCGTTCAGTCAAGCTTTTAACGATCTGTATTGTACACGATTATCGCTTCCGTGAACTGGACAGATCCTCTATACTTCGCTTGTATGCCAAACAACCTTTCCTACGATGCCCGCCAGGTTAGCGCTCAGAATACGCAGAAGCTTGTTCAGCGCATTACGATTACTACCTACGAGCTCATCAAAGCCTTGGTTGACTTCATTGGCCACATGGTCAAGGTATTTCTCGCGAAGTAAGCTGTTAAGCTGCTGGTGTCTGTGGACACCTTGTGAATGGTGCCAAGCTCAGGAATCGAACCTGAATCTCGTGTTTTTCAGACACGCGCCGTGACCGACTTGGCTAGCTTGGCATGAAGGCAGATTACCTCAAGAGCAACGATTATACCGTATTCCCCCACTGGTTGCATGCCTCAATGACTCGTTCTACCTCGTCATCCTTCAGATAAGGATGAACGGGAATCGAGACTTCATGGTTGACGATATAGCGAGCGTTTTTGAGTTCGTCCAGCGCCGTATATGGTGAGCTTTTCATTGCTTCTTGATCCGGAATAGCAATGGGATAGTGAATTCCTGACTCAATATCCTTACCCTTGAGGTACTCTTGAAACTCTGCTTGATTCCCTTGTACGAATACCGGGAACAAGTGGTACGTTGCATCTGCTCCTGCGGGAGCTTGAGGAATGGTTAACTTAGAATTAGTAATCTCCGCACGATATCGGGCAGCAATCTCTTGTCGGCGGTGGATGCTCTCTGCCAAGCTTGGTAAGAAACAGGCAGTCATCAAGCCGGCCTGCAGCTCATCCAGTCGGCTGTTCATACCGATCTCGCGATGGTGATACTTGCTGCTTTGGCCGTAGTCGCGCAGGATCTTCATATGCTCAGCCAGCGCAGCATCGTTCGTCAGGACCGCGCCGCCATCACCCATACAGCCCAGGTTTTTGGTGGGATAGAAACTGGTCGCAGCTATGTCTCCGACGCTTCCAACCACTTTACCGTCAAATGAAGCCCCAATGGCTTGGGCACAGTCCTCGACAATCTTGAGTGAGTACTTTTCTTTAAGCGCAGCCAGTTTGTGTAGATCGAGCGAAAAACCAAAAAGATGGACCGGGACAAAAAACTTTAGTTCCGGGTTTTCACGGCAGGCCTGGTCAACACGGTCCAAGTCAACTAAACCGCATTCATCAACATCTACAAATACCGGTACTCCGCCGGCCCGGTAGATAGCTAAAGTGGTAGGAAAGGCACTCACCGGTGTGGTTAAGACTTGGTCGCCAGGCTTGATCCCCAGCACGCGTAGGCCGAGTTCAATTGCATCCAGCCCACTAGCACAGCCGACGGCATGTTTAAGGTCCCAGAACTTGGCCAGTTCAGTCTCAAACTGGGCGACCTCTTGGCCGAGGATCAGCCAGCCACTGGCCCCAACCCGATCAACGACAGCTAATGCATCTTCGCGGATGCGCTGCCACTGTGCTTTAAAGTCATTCATCAGGACAGGCGGTTGAGATGAGGTGGTGTTCATAAAGTGTGGATGTGGCCGCTGAGGGCCTCGAACCCCCGACCTTTCGGATGTAAACCGAACGCTCTAACCAACTGAGCTAAGCGGCCGAGTGTGCCGAGGAGAGGACTTGAACCTCCATGGGTTACCCCACACGCACCTCAAGCGTGCGCGTCTACCATTTCGCCACCTCGGCATGTTCGCTACGTATATAGCCTGAAGATTATAAAGCAAGAGGCCTGTTTTCGGAAGATTGCGTATTCCGCTGCTTTGCTCCCGTAATTGTTCTACAAATATGTGCCGAAGAGAGGATTTGAACCTCCATGGGTTGCCCCACACGCTCCTGAAGCGTGCGCGTCTACCATTTCGCCACTTCGGCAAGATACGGCAGTATATTATAAGCAATTTCTCAAGGATGAATAGGTCTGGCTTTGCGCAGGCTGCTAAAAAGAGGAAGTTTTGTTAAAATACCAGTCTGGCAGACTTCTGGAGTTCGCTAGTCTCTGCCCGATCGTCTAAAGGTAGGACAACAGCCTTTGGAGCTGTGTATTCAGGTTCGAATCCTGATCGGGCATCAAAATATTAGGCAGCAATACTTTGCTGCAGTTTTTCTAGAACTGTCTCAGTATTTTTCAAGTGGCTCAAAAAAAGCTTTTTTGAGTACTCAAAGTGCATCATGTCATGAACGACCTTGATTCTCGAAACCCAGATATCGTGAGTAGTTTGGAGGTGATTCGGTTGATATCTGGTAGGATGACTCAGAAAGTCATCGACCAGTTTTCCAATTCGTGCATCATTGACATACTCGATTTTATCGGCGTCAAAAAGAATTTTTCCCTCCAGTGTGGTTTGGGATTGGCTGAAGGAATGCTGTTCAATGGTGAGACAACACTGTTCAACGAATCCAGGATCAATGTTGAGTTCTTTGCCAGCTTTTCTTAAAAAATTAAGAGTGTTATCAGAACTCTTTGCGGTTTGGTAACTTTTTTCAACGTCGTGCCACCATGCAGAGGTCAATACTACTTCACGATTGGGTGTTAGCTTTTCCTGTTCAATAATCTCAATACAGTTACTGACAACCAATTGATGGTGCTCCAGATCATGAACAATGTCGAAGGGTTGCTTCTGAAGATAGTCTTTTGCGTACTCAATTAGGGTGGTGCTGTCGGACATGGATGGATTTTAACACGCAGTATGTAACTCTTACTGTCGTTTAGCATTGATCTTATTCTTTCTTTACCCCTCTCAATTATGCTCTAGGCATATATCCACAGAAAGGAGTTCCGGATGTCACACTTCATGGCCAATGACGACAAGTCGGGCGAAGGGAGTTCGGGGACCACTCCGGGTGGTTTGCCCATCTCGCAGCCCTCAGGCATTAGTTAGCATCAGTCTGGGTGCAGTTGGCAAACGTTGTTTTGCCATTCTCTTCCAGAAAAGCCGTGTTTCCTTTATTCCAAAAGGTCACTGACTCATCGGTATTGGTATAGCGAGCTCCATCCGCCGAGAGACCTTGAAGAAGAAGGAAACTGCGGCTGTCGCTCAAACTCAGCTCTGCTCTATCGGTCAAAAAGACAGCATTGATAGTCTTATTCTGGTCACACGTGAACTCTGCACTGACCATTTGAGGAGCTGCAGGAGTCGCTTCCGGCACGGAAAGTGAGGTTATCTTTTTCACCAGACTGAAATAACCGACTGTCAGGAAAAACACTCCTAAAACAGAGAGGCCGACAAAGAATGTCAGAGTGGTACTAGTACGTTCGGAGGCGGAGGCTGTTTTGGGCATAGCTTAATTAAGTCCTAGAAAGGGCGTTGTGTCAACGTCGAATGAACTTCACCCAAACGTCATTAGTCGAGCAGACTCACCTAGAACATTGCAATCACCAGACCCATGACCAGGAGAGCTGTTAATTGATAGCCGGTGTTGATGGCAAACAGCGACCAGTTTTTCTTGCCAAACAGCTCACTGGTGAACTGGACTGGCGCCACAAACCCCAACCACATCCAGAAGCCAGTCAAGAGTGCCGTCGTGGTGGCCGAGTACCCATAGAAATTCGAGGAGAAAGCCATCACATGGAAGAGAACATAAGCAGCCACGATGGCTAGCACGAAGCTGATTGCATACGTCTTCCCCATCTCTTTCGACTGCTCTTTCATATTTTTGGTCGTATAGCCCATCAGCTTCATCCAGGGTTTAGCGAACAACAGCGGTGAGTACCACAGGAAGCCCACGACCAGGTTGGCAATAGCTGCGAGTAGAACTGATAAAAAATTGACCTGTATATCCATACTTCCCCCTTTTACTTTATGTTCATGGTAAAGACAGACCCTTTTCTCATCAATATGTAATCTTGCTGTTGGTATACTTGCTGTATGTCTTCACTTCCTCAGGCTGTCATTTTTGATATGAACGGCGTCATTGTTGACGACGAGCGGATTCACCAAAAGTCCTGGCGCAAGTTTTGTCATGATCATGGATTTCGACTGACTGAAGATGAGTTTAAACAGAAAGTATTTGGCCGGATCGAGAAAGAAACTTTTGAGTACCTCTTCAAGCGTCAGTTGACTGAAGAAGAGGTCCAACAGTACTCGGATGAACGTGTCGATGTCGCTATCGAGTTGATCAAGCCGATACTCGAAGTGGTAGCTGGGGTGCTGGGTGTCTTACGATTTTTGAAGGAGCATCACATTCAGATCGCGCTAGCCACCAGCTCCCGGCGCCGATACCAACGATTTATCTTTGACTCTCTCAGGCTTGATGACTTTTTTGATGCAATAGTGACAGCTCAGGATATCTCTAAAGGCAAGCCTGATCCAGAAATCTACCTACTCGCAGCAAAGCAGCTGAGTGTTGAGCCAAAAGAGTGTGTGGCCATTGAGGACTCCGTCTCCGGAATTCGCTCAGCCCAGAAGGCTGGCATGAAAGTGATTGGGATCGCAACCACGCACACCCCTGAAGAAATCCAACAAGCCGACAAAGTAGTCCTCGATTTCACCAGCCAGTCATTCGAGCAGCTGTTTTCCTTTTGAATGTCTTTAGGTGTGCAAGTACTGGCGGAGAAACTCCAGGACTTTAGTCTGGTGGCTGTAGAGCAAGTAACCCGTCAGAACCAGTAAGCCGGGAAAAATAATCCAGTTCTCAACAAACTTGCCACTTTCGCAACGGAGAAACTTAAACGGTGGAAAGCCAAACTTCCACTTGAGCGGCCAAAAGAGCGGTGCGCCTTCTTTGGTCAGCATATCCATCAAAATATGAGAAACCACGCCGATCATGAAACAAGCCCAGACGATCTGCATGTCGATCAGGACAATCGCTGATAGCAGCTGTAGGAACAGGCGTGAGACGGCTCCGATCAATACCAACCCAAAAAGTGAGTGTGAGATGTGACGGTGTCCACCCAACGCCGGACAGATAATCTTGGCTACAAACGGACCTAGCCGGAAGTTGTCCCACAGGTCACTCGTCGGCTGATCAATATCCGGAAAAAGTCCGCCAATGAAGTTGGCCCCAAAAGCACTGACCGCGGTGGCAAAGCTCATCGTGGGAATGTTCGGTAGATAGATGAAAGCAATCACCAGGGCGGTGAAGGCTGCCAGGTCGTGGGTGCGGCCGGTCATTGCTTGAGCGTAGCAGAGCATTGTCAGGTTGATCAATGCTTGCTAGGCTGGCAGCAGGATTATGAAAAAAGTACGAGCGACGCTGGGATTTGTCTTTTCTCAAGATTTCGAGCAGGTTCTGTTAGTCCGTAAACGGCATCCTGAGTGGCAGGCTGGCAGAATCAATGGGTTAGGTGGGAAGTGTCTGGCCAAGGAGTCCGGACCTGAGTGTATTGCTCGGGAAGTGAAAGAAGAATCAGGGCTGAGGATTGCTCCGCCCGACTGGCGAATGGTGACGGAGATTGTCTGGGAGCTGTGGCGGGTGGAAGTTTTTTCTGCAGTCTACTTGGGAGAGTTGAAGGATGCCCAGACACTCACAGACGAGGAAGTGGAGTGGTTTGTAGTCAAAGAACTACCCACACAAGTGATGTCCAACTTGAGATGGTTAATTCCTCTCGCCCTTGATCAACGCACTAACCCTACTCCACCCACGCTCAAACAGGTTTGGTATCCCTCAAAAAATGATGATCTTTAACGTCTTTAACGGCGAAACCTAGGACGCGAACGCCGCCCAGTTCGCCTAGCTGGCGGGGTGTGCAGGGCTTCCGGAGTTACTGTAGCTTCCAACTTTCTTAACTTGGCCACAAAGAAGCCTTCCATCCTGGCCGAGGGATAGATCCGAAGTGTTTTAGCCATATCAGATGAAAAAGGTTTGCCTTGCCACTCAGCCAGCCCGGGAGTAATCAGCTCTCCTCCAGTCTCTCGTAGTCCAGGGAGCTCGATTTCTTCAAGCACCACCTTGCCATGTTCTTTGTCCAGCGCCCACTGGACCACTGCTTCATTTTCTTCGGGAGCCAAGGTGCAGGTCGAGTAGACGATCACCCCACCTGGCTTTGTCGCCGAGATGGCAGAGCGTAACAACATTCGTTGACGCATGCCCAGTTCCTTGATTTTCTTGAGTGACCAGTCTTGATAGGATTCTGGGTCAGCCAGCGAGATTCGACCTTCCATGCTGCAAGGGACATCCACCAGTGCACGGTCAAACTGTTCCGGAAACTTTCGCCACAGCAGCTCACCCGGACCCCGCCGGACTTGGGTATTGGTCACGCCTTGCTGGTTCAGATTTGCTTGCAGCTTGAATAAGCGGATAGGACTCAAGTCGTTAGCCAAAATATGACCCTCGTTGTTCATTAAAGCTGCCATCTGCGTCGTCTTGCTGCCTGGAGCAGCTGTCACATCCACAACATTTTCCCCTGGCTGGGGGGCAAGGATCAGCGGCGGCAGCATGCTTGAAAGACCCTGAACGTAAAACTTTCCTTCTTCATAGAAAGGGTGAAAGATCTGCTGGACACTCAGATCAGTCACGAAAAAGGCATTGGCCCACCAGGCCACTTGTTCCAGTGAATAACCAGCGGAACGGAGAGCTTCACGAACCTCTTCGGCGGTGGCCTTGAGGGTATTCACGCGAAAGCTGGTTACTCGCGGCTGGGCAAACGCGGCGAGGATTTTATCAGCATGAGTAGGATGGAGTTGACGAATGCGCTCTTCAAAGGCAGCGGGGAGTGGCATAATACCTCTAGGAGCGTAGTATGACACATCCGTCCAGACAACCCTCATCACAGAGCTCTTGGCAACCGGTGCATGGCTGGTACAACGAGTTAGTTGGTGAGAAAGGCCACTACTATCATCAGCACGTGATTCTGCCGAAAACTGTTCAGTTGCTAGCGATGAAAGAAGGCACGTCGCTTTTGGACTTGGCATGTGGCCAAGGAGTACTGGCTCGCGCGCTGCCTGCAGGTGTGGAGTACTGGGGAGTAGACGCCTCGCGTGCGCTGATCGAGGCGGCTCAACAGCATGACGATAGCCCAGATCACCATTTTGCGGTGGCCGACCTGACTCGTTCCACGTTTCCAATTGAGAAAAAAGATTTTACGCATGCTTCCATCATCCTGGCACTGCAGAATATCCGTACCCCGCGGCAAGTCTTCCGCCACGCTGTCGAGCACCTTGTATCAGGCGGAAAGTTTTTAGTTGTACTGAATCATCCCTGTTTCCGTATCCCCCGCCAGTCAAGCTGGGGTGTAGATGAGTCCAAGAAAACACAGTACCGACGAATTGATCGCTACTTGTCCCCACTGGAGATCCCGATTCAAGCACATCCTGGTAAAGCCCAGCGCTCACCGATGACTTGGAGTTTTCACTTTCCACTCTCTACCTACCTGAATGAACTCTCGGATACAGGGTTTGTGATCACCCGCTTTGAGGAGTGGAGCTCCGATAAAACTAGTGAAGGAAAAGCTGCCAAAATGGAGAATCGGTCACGAAGCGAGTTTCCCCTCTTTGCCGCAATCTTAGCTGAAAAACGATAACTACCTAGCAGCTTTTTGTAAAATAATATAGGTATTCTCTTCTCCGGTTTTCCCATCAGCGGAGAATCGTTCAATTTCTTGAAGACCTGTGTCAGTGACCAGCTCGCGCTGTTCCAACTCCGTAACTAAGTGGGCATATCTGACCGCTTGAGCGTCTCTTTCCCAGGTTAAAAAGAAGTCATTGGGTTCCAGTTCAGCGGAAGAGAAGCCTGCTTGCTCCGGAGACAGTTGCCGACCCATTAGCGCTGGGTTGTGATGGAACTGCCAGCAGGCAAGGACGAGTAGCCCGCCTGACATGACCTGCTCAGCCAGTTGCAAGACAAATTTTTTTCTAAGATCCGCACTTGGGATATGATGCAGAATCCCAAAGCCTACCACTAAAGAAAAACTCAACGGGATACTACTTACCAAACTCTGTGTCCCCTGGAGGGCTGCAACGACGTCAAGTTGCCGAACTTCAAATGTGTCAGAAGGTGAAAGTGTTGCCAGCGTCTGGCGGGCATATTCGAGGAGCTGAGGGTTCTGATCGATGCCCAGATAGTCCAGATGAACTCGATGCTTCAGCTGCTGAACGCAGAACTGGGCAAAGCGAGCATTGCCGCAGCCCATGTCGCAGACGCTCAGTGATGATGGCAACGGCGTAAGCAGGTTCTGCTCCACACTGTCCCAACTCTGTGTCCAGCCTGGCCATGCCTGTTGGCGCGTTGCCGAAAAAGAGGAGGCTACCTTTTGGTAGAACTGGGTGTTGAGCTGGTTAAGCCGTTGAACTACTGCCGCATCCATTTAGACGAGCTTTCTTTTCTTCATTTCCTCGAGCAGCTTGCCGGAAATGGGTCGACAGTGACAGTGCTTTTGGTGCTCAAGGTGCCACTGAATTCGCTGCTCAAGGGTGGGATTTTTGGGCATCCGATGAGACTTATGCCAGTCTGCATTGATCGTCATACAGCCCCTTTTCTTGTCTTTCCAGGCTATAATCCGCTAGAATGAGCTATACCTTCCATTATAACGAGTACCTGCAGCAACTTATATCACTATTCACCGAGATTGAGAGTGAGCCTGAACTGAGTTCCGCCCGCTTGCAACAGATCTTAGCCAAGTATCCTAAGGAGAACGGTGAACTGTTCCGCAAAGGTGAGTTGGTCGCTGCCTATCGGGCGCTTGCCGGCTCACATGGACTGCGGCCGCTCGATCACCAGTTACTGCGTCGGATTCAGATGAAGCCGACCAGAACAATCTCCGGTGTTACTCCGGTCACAGTCTTAACCAAGCCGTTCCCCTGTCCTGGCAAGTGTATCTTTTGTCCGAATGACATCCGGATGCCCAAGAGCTACCTAGCTGACGAGCCGGGTGCGCAGCGTGCAGAACGTAACTCTTTTGATCCCTACCTCCAGACTTACAATCGGCTGCTGGCTTTCCAGAACACCGGTCACTTGACTGACAAAGTAGAGATCATCGTGCTGGGCGGAACGTGGTCGTACTACCCGGAACCCTACCAAGTTTGGTTTATTAAGGAGTGTTTCCGTGCTCTCAACGACTTCAGTACTGGCCGGGATGATCGTCCCCGAATCCTAGAGCAGTATCAGCACATCAGAGAACGGCTGGAGTCGGCCAAAGAAAAGATGGGGCGACCTGAACAGTTCACTCCGACCGCGGATCCGCAGCTCAACAAAGCGGAGTTGGCCGCTTATCAAGTTCACGGACAGCAGATTGATCACACCTATAACCAGGTGGTGTCTCAGCTCTACACCGCGCCGGAAAAAATCAGCGGGGTGGATCATTTGCAAGTGGCTGACTGGTCGGAATTGGAGACAGAACAGCACCAGAACGAGACAGCTCAGAGTCGATGTGTGGGGCTGGTGATCGAGACGCGGCCGGATAATATTTCTGAGGCAGAGGTCATACGTATCCGGCGACTGGGTTGTACCAAGACCCAGATCGGTTTTCAGAGTTTGAACGATGAGGTACTAGAAAAAAATAAGCGCGGTCACGACGTGGCCGCTACTCGGCGGGCAGTCAGCCTCCTCCGGCAGGCCGGTTTCAAGATTCATGCTCACTGGATGCCCAACTTGTATGGCTCTACTCCGGAGAAAGACAAACAGGACTATCACACCCTTTTTGCTGATCCTGACTTTTGCCCGGATGAACTCAAAATCTATCCCTGTTCCTTGATTGAAAGTGCGGAGTTGATGCAGTACTACCAACGTGGCGAGTGGCAGCCGTATACAGAAGAGGAACTGCTGGACGTGTTGAGTTACTGCCTGCTACATACGCCGCGTTACTGCCGGCTGACCCGAGTGGTCCGGGATATTCCTTCGACTGACATCGTGGCCGGGAATAAGAAGACTAACTTTAGGGAGATTGTGGAAAAAGAGTTGGATCAAGCCGGTCGAAAAAGCTTAAACATCCGCGCTCGTGAGGTGCGTAGCCGCGAGATTGACCCTGAGAAACTTGTCCTGAAAGAGACCTCCTACCAGACTAGTACCAGTACCGAGCTTTTTCTGGAATACGTTTTTCCTGATCAAGGTCAGGAACTGATTGCTGGTTTCTTGCGGTTGAGTTTGCCCAAGATTGCTTCTTTTATTCCGGAGCTCAAAGATGCCGCCGTGATTCGCGAAGTCCACGTCTATGGACAGGCAGTAGGGATTGGTCGACGGGATGAGGGAAAAGCCCAGCACCTCGGTCTCGGAACGAAACTAATCGAACGTGCCAAAGCAGTTGCTGCCCAGCACCACTTTGCGCGACTGGCTGTTATCTCAGCCATCGGTACTCGTGAGTACTACCGCGGGCGGGGTTTCAGCGATGGGCAGCTGTATCAGTCATGTTCACTATAAACCCCCATCGTTTCCGCCATCCCCGACCGAAAATGTTGAGCTGTGCAACATTCTCTGTGCTGGCGGGTTGATGGACAGCCAACAGCTGGGCACAGAGTCCCATCAATATTGGGAAACCTTTTTGCTTTTTGAGTGGTGAGAGCCGACGGTGAAGCCTGCGAAAGTAGATGAGTTCTTCTTTGCTCGGCTCTCCCACTGCTACACCTTGGCACACGTCACACTGATGACAGCGGAACTTCGCCAGCTTAACCCGCTCCTCAATCGGTTCAAAGTATAGTAATAGCTGTCTCATTCTGCAGCTGCTTGTCTCGGTAAACTGTTTCATCTGTTTTAATTTGTAGAGTTGAAACAGATGTTGCTGTGTGAGCTGTTGTAGCTGCTGGCGGAGAACGTTTGGCTGTGTATGTATGAATAAAGTTTTCTGGGCGCGGTCAACGCTCCACCAGCCATGTTCTTCCCCTCGGCTGAGTGTTGTACGGAGTCGGGCTGAGAGCTTCTGTTCCATGAAAAGATGAGTGAGCTGACGCAGCGTCACACCTTGTCCACTCGTAACTTTTTTAGATAGTAAGTAGCTGATCAGCACTTTGCTTTCTTTGGCAGGCGGATAGCTTCGGTCGATAATCTGCAGATGGAGCCGGGCATCACCGGGAAGTGCCAGGAGGTAACACTCACTTGGCAATCCATCTCTGCCTGCCCTACCGATTTCTTGGTAGTAGCCTTCGATACTTGCTGGCTGATTAAGGTGAATGACGCAGCGGATGTCCGGTTTATCCACACCCATCCCGAATGCGGTCGTCGCACAGATGATGCGATATCTACTTTTCAGGAACTGCTGTTGGATCTGTTGCCTCTCATCACTCTCCAGACCGCCGTGATAAGCGCAAGCAAGGAATCCTAAAGCAGTCAACTGGCTTGCAGTATCTTCCGTTTGTTGTCTGGTAGCACAGTAAATAATGACTGACTTGCCTCCGTATTGTTTCAGCAAGCGGAAAAGAACAAGGTGCTGAATCGTTTGAGTCGGACATGGAAGGACTTGAAGTGACAAGTTCTGCCGCAAGACAGACTGCCGGAATAGTTTGGGCTGACAAAGGCGAAGTTGAAGTACAATGTCCTGCACAGTTTTGGGTGTAGCTGAAGCCGTGAAGGCAGCGACCCCCGGACGAGTTGGGAGCTTTTCAAGAAATTGATGGATCTGACAGTACTCGGGTCGGAATTGATGTCCCCACTCTGAGATACAGTGTGCTTCATCGACAACTACCAAGCTGATCCGAAGTTCACGAACGACTTCCAGCAAAGAGGTGCTGTGCAGCTTTTCCGGTGAGACATAGATAAACTTGATCTTCCCCGACTTGAGTTGTTGCATCGCCACACTCATTTCTTGTGGGGAAAGAGCGCTGGTAAGTGCCACAGCTGGAATCTGCTTGTGACGGAGATGTGCAACTTGGTCAGTCATCAGCGAGATCAGCGGAGAGATAACAAGAGTGGTTCCGGGAAACAGAAGTCCCGGCAACTGGAAACAAAGTGACTTGCCCCCACCCGTGGGCAAAATCGCAAGACAGTCTTTTCCTTCTAAAACCGTCTGCACAATCTCTTGTTGCAGTGGTCGAAACTGGGAAAAACCGAAGTAGTCGTGCAAAGAACTACGCAGTCTTGCTTCATCGAATGCTGTCATGAACGTATTCTGACTAGCAACCGAAACAACAACTGTAGTATCCTGATCACCATATGCCGGCGTTCTCTGCCCAACACCCGATTGCTTTTTTCTGTGCTGAGTTTGGGATTCAATCTGACCTCCCGTTATATGCGGGTGGACTGGGCGTTCTTGCAGGTGACATTCTCAAAGAGTCAGCTCGACAAAAGATCCCGATGGTGGCAGTGGGTCTTCTCTATCGTGGTGAGGGAGCTGTGCAACGGATTACTTCCGAGGGCCAACAGGTCGAGGAAGACCTTCACTTTGATCCCCTTTCAGCGGGTCTTGAACATGTGTATGTGGACGAGATGCCCCTTTTCATCAAGGTTCATATGACGGAGCTAGAGATTTGGGTACGCTGTTGGAAGAAAACGATCGGCGAGACAGTCACCCTTTATCTGCTGGATACGGATACCGATCAGAACCAAGTTCACGAGCGTGGAATCGCTCATGCGCTGTATGCTGGGACAGAAGAAGAGCTGATCAAACAGCAGATTGTCTTGGGAATTGGTGGGATCAAGCTGCTTCACCAGCTGGGGATTCATCCGAGTATTTATCACGTCAATGAAGGTCGGCCGTCGCTCCTCCACTGGCAGTTAATTCGCCGATACATGGATGAGCACGGCGTTTCTTATGAACAAGCTAGCGACTGGGCGTGTCAAAAAACGATCTACACCAACCATACCTTAGTTGAAGCGGGCAACCAGTCCTACACTGCCGAACTTCTGAAAGTATACGGCAAGTACTATGCGGACAAGATGGGCATCACAGTCGAACGTTTGCTCGAACCTGGTGTGCTGGAAGGAACTGACCGCTTCAGTATTACGCAATATGCACTGAACACTTCTCATAAAGCTACCGCCGTCAGCCAGCTTCACTATCTGTTTTGCCAACAGCAGTGGCCAGGATATGACTGGACCGCTATTACCAACGGCGTGTTTCTCCCCTATTGGCAGGATCAACGATTCTCCGGAGATCTCACTGCCAGCAGTGAATCTACAACACTGAGCGAAGCACTGTGGCAGACCCATAAAGACTGTAAGCAGCAGCTCATGGAGTACGTCCAACGCCGGACCGGCTATGGATACGATCCTCAGAGGCTAGTAATCACCTGGTCTCGCCGGATGGCAGGTTATAAACAAGTTGATGCGTTATTCAGTGACGTGGAGAGATTGGCCGAAATTGTCAAAAACAGCGAGCGACCAGTTCAGATTTTAGTCGCTGGCAAAGCTCATGTGTCTGACGTTGCCGCCAAACAGACCATCGAGAAGATTATTCGTTATATGCAAAACGAGCTTGAAGGCTATGCCCTATTTGTCCCGAACTTGGATATGGAGCTCGATCAGATGCTAGCCAAGGGTTCTGATGTCTGGCTGAATACGCCTGAGTTAGGTAAAGAAGCGTGTGGCACTTCAGGGATGAAAGCGATTAGCAACGGCGTGTTGCAGTGTACAGTCGCTGATGGCTGGGCGGCCGAAGTGGACTGGACGGGTGTTGGTTGGAAACTGGATGAGAAGAACATCCCCGAGAGCATCTACTCTCTTTTAGAAAAGGAGATCATTCCTCTGTACTATCAACGTGACGATGCGGACATTCCGCAAGTTTGGGTAGAACGAATGCAGCGATCGATCGGACTTTCCGAAAAGTTTTCTGCTGCTCGGATGATGAACGACTACTGTGACAAGTGCTACACCAGCTAAGTATTCCGCTAACTAGCTGTTCTGCTGTTCAATAAACGCTTGGATATCTGTCCGAATTCCCGGTGTATGTACAAGCTCAAGCGCTTCCAACGGTGTGACCCAACGGTACTCCGTGTGTTCTGCTGACAGTTTGACGTCTTTTTGTTGAGTCAGACACCGAAAGGTAATTCCGATCAGTTCGTTCTCTGCTTTTTCCGGACCACGGAAGATATGCCAAACCCGCAGGACCTCATGCACTGACAGCTCAGTGATTCCCGACTCTTCGCGTACTTCTCTCCGCAAGCCTTTGGGCAGATCCTCAAACTGGTCGATCCGGCCATAGATGATCTCCCACTCACCACCGTGCCAGTCTTGCCCGTCAGCGCGTTTAATCACCAATATCTTGTCTGTTCCTTCCAACTGGATGACTGCCCCGGCTGCTACCATAAAACGTCCGACCGGATTTTGGACTGTGCTGTGATTGTTGGGCTGAGTAACCATGTGATTCCTTAGTCGCCCAAACGGGCAAACTCACCGGTCCGGCGAGCGCGTTTATACATTTCTTGCATAAAGACCCATGCCCCGACCAAGTACAGTGCACACATCACAATGCTGATCACGACGTAGTTCCACAATATAGTACTTGTTGCAAACTGATGGCGGGCAGACTCCATCACGTAGGTGATCGGAGAGATGTAACTCGTCCAACGGATCTCTGCGGGTAGTGCTTGAACAGGGTAAAAGACTGCCGAGATTGGCTGGAAAACATAGATCAGCCCCCAGGCAAATGATTGAATGTTTGTTCCGTAGCGGATGATCAGGCCGGTAATGAAGATGCCGGATGCATAGGCAAAGCCGATCAAGACCAGCACGTATAACGGTAGAGCAATCCCCAGTTGGAGCAACGAAAAATGAAACAAAAAATGACCCAGCACGGCCAGCGAGCCAATGACTAGAAATGTTTTTACCGCCGCCGCGATCATCTGGCTGACGATCCACTCCGTCATGGTGAGTGGAGCGATAAACAAGCTGTTAAAGCTTTTGGACCAGACTTCCCAAAGCATGCTGACGGTGACCGAGTACTGGCCAATCCGGACGATCTCCCAGAGCAGAAATCCGAGAATCAGTACCACACCCATCTCCGGCTGACCAGCCGAGATGACTTTAGCAATCAAGCCAAAGATCAGAAACTGGATCAGCGTAAACCAGACTAAGTCGATCTGCGTTTCCTTGCTGTGGGTCGCGTGATACCAGGAATGCAGCAGCAGTGGTTTAATTCTTTGCCAACTCATAACTCTTTCGCCTCGGAAATATGTAAGAAAACGTCTTCCAATGAAGGCTGCTCTGTAGACAGCGAAGTGATCCAGACGCCCTTTTTTTTGAGTTCAAACAAAAGGCTGGGAATATCCTCTTCCAGAAGTGTCACCTCGACGAGGTCGGGGCGAATAAAAGTCGCAGGATGCTTTGCTTTTTCTAAAAAGTCGGCGACTACTGTTTGTTTGGCCTCAAATGAGAGCAACAGCTTTGTCTTGCCAATCCGTTTGGTCAGACCAAGCGGCGTGTCGGTCAGCACAATCTTTCCCCGCTGCAAGAATGAAACACGGTCGCACAGCCGCGCCACTTCCTGCATGTTATGACTGGTGAAAAGAATGCTGACTTTTTCTTGAACTTGGAGTTGTTTGATCAGCTGGATAATTTTATTGACGATGTCAGGATCAAGGCTGGCAGTGGGCTCATCCATCAGAATCATCTTCGGCCGATTCAGCAGAGCTTTGGCCAGAATAACCCGGGTTTTTTGGCCAGATGATAGATGCCAAAACAGCTCGTCCGCATACTCCTCAACTTCCAGAAGTGTTAGTAGCTCATCGATCCGGCGTTCGACGTTTTCTACTTCGTAGAGCATTCCAAAGATCCGTAAGTTTTGGCGGACAGTCAAGCGTGCTTGCAGCTCGGCGTAGGCAGATGCAAAGTTGATTTTTTGCAAAATCTGAACTTTATGTTGATGGAAGTTCTGGCCAAAGTAGTGGATCTCTCCGCCGTCGGGATCGGTCAAACCCAACAGCATTTGAATGGTGGTCGACTTGCCCGCGCCATTTGGTCCGAGCAGTCCCAAGATCTCGCCTTCGCCAATCGCGAACGAAATGTGATCAACAGCCAGATACTCACCGTACCGTTTGGTAAGGTTGGTGACTTCTAAAACCGGTTGGGGCATGGGATTGATTATACTTACTGGAAGTACTTTTTGCCGCGCAGCTTTTCGGGCAGATAGGAGTGCTCTTTACCTGGATAGGCTTGGTAGCCCTTGCCGTAGCTGAGCTCTTTCATCAGCTTAGTTGGAGCGTTGCGAATCTCTAACGGAATCTCCAGATTTCCTAGTTTTTCTACATCTGCCAAGGCAGCAAAGTAGGCGTCGTACGCTTGGCGGCTTTTCTTGGCGAGGGCTAGGTAGGCAGTTCCGTGAGCCAGATTGATCTGTGCTTCAGGATAGCCGATCTTGGTAGTGGCATCAAAGACAGCGTTGGCGACGACCAGTGCAGTTGGTTGAGCGAGTCCGATATCCTCGCTGGCAAAGACGACCATCCGCCGGGCAATAAACTGGGGATCCTCTCCCGCATTAACCATTCGAGCCAAGTAGTACAGCGCTGAGTCAACGTCGCTGGCGCGCATTGATTTGATAAATGCTGAGATAGTGTTGTAGTGTTCCTCGCCGTCACGGTCATAGCGGAGCTGCTTGGACTGGAGAGTTTGCAGCAAGGTCTCGCGGGTGATCTTGGGACTGAGCTGGACAGCGTGTTCCAATACAGAGAGCAGCTTGCGGGCGTCACCGTTGGCGTACTCCACCAAAATTGACCGGGCATCATCATCCAGCTTGACGTTAACCTGCTGTGCTCGTTTCAGAAAAGCCACTGCACTCTCGAGCACTTTTGCCAAAACCTGCTCAGTGAGCTGCTTGAGCACAAACACTCGGCACCGGGAGAGCAGAGCTGAGATGACCTCAAAGCTAGGATTTTCGGTGGTAGCGCCAATGAGGATGATCTGACCACTTTCGACAAACGGCAACAAGTAGTCCTGTTGCGCTTTAGTAAATCGATGAATCTCATCTAAAAACAGAACGGGTTGAGTGTCCTGGTTGGCCGGATCCTGAACGATCTCTCGGACGTCCTGCTTGCTAGCCGACACCGCTGACAGTTCAAAGAACGGATGATTCGTCTGGCGGGCAATAATCCGTGCCAGGGTGGTCTTCCCTACTCCCGGCGGTCCCCAAAAGATCATCGAGAACAGCTGACCGGCCTCAATGGCCTGGCGGAGTGGTTTGCCGGGCCCTGTTAAGTGCTCCTGTCCCAGGTACTCATCCAGGGTCTGCGGTCGCAATAAGCTGGCGAGAGGTTCGTGTTTCATACGGGAATCAGTGTAGCACATTTGGATTACTAAATCGTCACCTTCCCAGTGGAGCAACTGTTACAATGCTGGTATGTATGGACACAAAGTACTGACCAAGTTAGATCGCAAAAAACACCGCGATGAGCTGGGATTGTTTCTGGTCGAGGGAAAGAAAAGTGTCAGTGATGCCATTACTGCACGAGCTGAGGTTGAACAGCTGGTCGTCACCGACCGATTTGTCCGCGAGCAGCGCCAATTCTGCCAAAACCCTCAAGTCCAGTCATTCTTCCAGTCTCGAAAAGTCTTGACGCTTTCCGAGTCGTCATTTGCTCAGCTCTCCGAGACCACCACACCACAAGGAGTGATCGCGGTGATCAAGAAACCGGCCAACGTACTGACGCCTCTGCTCAACGGAGAGACAATCATTATCTTGGATGATCTACGCGATCCTGGGAACGTTGGTACTATCATCCGAACAGCTGACTGGTTTGGTGTTGATGGAGTTATCTTTGTCGGTGGGGCTGATCCTTTTCAGTCTAAAGTGGTCCGTGCCAGTATGGGGTCATTCTTTCACTTGCCGATCTATGACTCAGTGAACATTGTCAGTGAGTTAGAACAGTTGAAGCAGGCTGGTTTTACGATTATTACTACCCGACCGGAACTCGCTGATCAACCATCTGCTGCTTTGCCCCGGCAACAAAAACTGGCCATTATCTTCGGCAATGAGTCACGTGGAACCTCTACAGTCTTGGACGATGCTGCTGATCAATCATTCAGTTTACCGCGATTTGGGAATGCCGAATCGTTGAATGTTGCGGTCAGTGTGGGGTTAGCTCTCTACGAACTCAAACGTTAGCTAAGTGCTTTCCGGAATCTGTCTTTGAGTTCTTCGGTCACGGTCAGCCGGACCATGCCTTGCTGAGGCTGGCCATAAAAGATCTCGGTGGTCAGTGGCGCTAGCAAAACGAGACCCACTGTAACCAGGTCCTCTTCACCATCAATCTGCAGATAGGCTGGCGACGGGAGCTGTTTTTCCGAAAGTTGATTGCAGAACGCTTCAAGCCAGTGGACGAGCTCCTTTGAGAGCTGCCCGGCCGGGTTACTGACGATTTTTAGCTGTTCGGCGTGATTAACTGCTGCCTGCAACTCAGCAGAGTAGTACTCTTCTCGGACACTGCGCTGGTCAAAGACTGCCAGACTATATGGCCAGCCATTCTTGATAAATGTCTCGGAAACAATGTCACCCACGACCAGCGTCGGTGCCAACAGGCTGCCGGGTTCAACAGTTAACACGACTGGGCCCTGAGGCGGCTTGAAGAACGCTGACTGTTCTGGACTGAGGGTTAAACCGTCACGGATAAGCAGCACATAGACCGCACCGTTGCGGTCGATTTGACCCTTACGAATTCGGGTGGAAGAGATGAACTCACCCTGAACATCTTTTAGCAAAGAGCAGATATGAACAGGCAGTGCTGGCAGTCCCAGCTCAGTTCGTTTTTGATTGATGGAGGTGGCACCCTGAACAGTTTGTTCAGTGACTGCGACTGCATCGACCTTGGCATGTTCGAGGGTCGGGCCGTAAATATCTTCCAAGACAAACACTTCTCCGGAAATCTGCTGTTCTTTCAAAAACGCCTCAACAGCTGACCGTCGAGTCTCCAGCGGTTCAATAATACCCGCCATCGTTTTATGTTGGATCATTTGGGGAGTGGTAATACCGACGACTATCTTGTCAGCCAGCTGTGATGCAAACTGGAGAAAATGCCGGTGTCCGACGTGAAAGCGGTCAAAGGTTCCACCCAGCCCGATTGCCCGATACTGTTTCATTAGCCGGCTCCTCCACCTCCACCGCCGCCGCCCCCGCCACCACCACCGGAAGCTCCGCCGGATGAGCCAACACCGCTGGCCCCATAGCTGGAAGTGACCGAACTAGAGATAGAGTTCAGGGCTGAGGAGAGCGAGCCCATGCTGAAGTCAAAGCCACCACTCGTTCCGGCGGACAGTCCGCCCCAATACGTTCCTGCCACTCGTTGGTCTGCGTGACTGAACTTGACAGGCAGTTGACTCAATGCCTTGGCCGAGACACCGAGTAGAGTGCCATAGATTAAGTACTTCTCCCAGAGTACTACAGAGTCGATGGAGTACTTACTGGTGGTGTGGTAATCAGAGATGTGTTTTTTAAACGCCATCCAGCCTGCAGCTTCTTGGGCGCCCTTCTCAGTGCGACGCTCCTTGTGATCCAGCAAGATCATCATCACCAAGAAGACGGTTCCGGCGACGACTAGATTAACTACGCTGGTCGCCCGGGCAAAGTCACTGACTCCACTTTGAATAGCAAAAAGGGTCAGAAATGCAAAACAGCCAGAGACAACTGCTGCAGCCACTGCTGGTGCTGAAAATGAGTTGGTATGCGCGTCTTTGTCAAAGTAACCGCCTGATAAGTTAGCGCGCAGTGCCGTCTCTTCCAGATTCTTTAAGAT
>JACFOI010000027.1 GCA_019454415.1 Patescibacteria group bacterium
ACCAAACGCGCTCGTGTTGAGGAAGACGGCGAGATGGTCTGGACAGACTTTAACATGGGTAGCAAACTGACTATGAAGTACCCCAGCTTCATCCTGGCAGGAAAAGGCGCACGCGGCGAGACGCTGTCGATGGCGTTGGCGGGAGCTGGACAGCATCAGGATACGGGGGCCAAAGCGATTCACTTGGCGCCGTACACTAGTTCAACGATTATTTCCAAGTCGATCAGCAAGAATGGCGGCCGGACCAGTTACCGTGGCATGGTCACAGTGACACCGGCTGCGTTACAGAGCAAGAACACTGTCATCTGTGACGCGCTGCTCCTTGATTCCGAATCCCGTTCCGACACCTATCCTACCGATCGTATCCTCAACTCACAGGTTCAGATTCAACACGAGGCCACGGTTTCCAAGATTGGCGAAGAGCAGCTGTTCTACCTGATGAGTCGAGGAGTAACTGAGGAGACCGCCCGCAAGATGATCGTTAATGGTTTTATTGACGACGTAGTCAAAAAACTTCCCCTGGAATATGCAGTAGAGATGAATCGTCTTATTGATCATGAGATGGAGGGCAGTATAGGATAACGTCATGCCCTTTTTAGCCCTTGTTCTCTCGATTCTTTTTTTCCTGGTCATCAACCTTTTCTTAGCTCTTTTTCTCGCCAGTATCGTGGTGTTGATTCTCAAAAAAAATGGTGTGCAAGTTGAAACCATTGAGATGAACTTTCTGGTCTTTTTGTGCTGTGCCAGCGTTTGGATTGGTATCCGGGTCATTTTATTGAACTTCTATACTTTCCAGGACTTCACGACCGTGTTCCTCTGGCCGATGAATAAGGTAATGCCCAAAGACATCATTACCTTTTTGCGGACCAGTGCTTCTTTATAACTCTGGCGCCATTTCTTAATAATTTTGCTTCCTCGTGAGATAATCCGGAGGCATGACAGACCATACCGTTGTAGTGGCCGCGAATCAAACCAAAGCTGTCACTATTGATCAGCCGGGCAAGTACACCATTGAACTGGCAGGGCCGGGAGCACACGCCGACATCTCGGGGCGTTTTTTGTTGAAAGACAAACAGGATGCCAACGTCGAAATCTTTGTCGTTCATAAAGCTCCGCATACGACGGCCCAGACTACTCTAAAAGGTGTAGCGCTTGATCAATCCCACGTTCGTTTTTTTGGTCGGATCATCATTGAACCCGGTTGCCCTGACGTTCAGTCCTTTTTGGAAGAGCGCATCTTGCTTCTTTCAGATGCTGCTCGCGCTGAGGCTGTACCTGAACTGGAAATCCTGAGTGATGACGTGAAGTGCTCTCACGCCGCCAGTGTCAGTCGGGTGCCTGAAGAGCATCTCTTTTACTTGCAAAGCCGGGGGTTAAACCCGCAGGCAGCAGAGAAGTTGATTGTGCAAGGATTTCTAGAAGCTGAGAGTGAAGATGTTTGATGCCATTCAAGTTCGTCAAGACTTTCCCATTCTGAGCCGTCTGGTGCACGGCCAGCCGTTAGTGTACCTCGATAACGCTGCGACTTCTCAAAAGCCCAATCAAGTCATCGATGCAATCAGTGAGTACTATCGCCAACACAATGCCAACGTCCATCGTGGAGTCCACCTATTGGGAGACGAAAGTACACGTCTCTTTCATCAAAGCCGGCGAACGATTGCAGCTTTTTTTGGGGCTCATCCTGAGGAGCTGATCATTGTCCGTAACACGACTGAGGCACTCAATCAGGTGGTCTATAGCTGGGCCGATCAGCACCTGGCTGAGGGGCAAGTTATCTTGACCACTGAGCTCGAACATCACAGCAACTTAGTTCCCTGGCAGCAGCTCGCGCTCCGTAAGAACATGAGACTGCTGCATGTTCCAGTACTATCCGATGGCCAGCTCGACTTCCTCGCTTTTGACAAGCTTCTGGAAGACAACGAGATTGCTTTGTTTGTATGTAGTCATGTCTCTAACACGCTTGGTACGCGCAACCCTATTCAGCAGCTTTCGGAACAGCTGAAGAGGACATATCCTGATGCCAAAGTGGTGATTGATGGAGCCCAAGCTGCTCCTCACATTCCCGTTGATTTTGAGCAGTTACCCGTCGACTTCTATGCTGTTTCTGCACATAAGATGCTCGGACCTATGGGAATAGGTGGGTTACTGGTGAAACGGGAGCTACTGGCTGAGTTCTCTCCATTTTTATTTGGTGGTGGCATGATCAATGAGGTCCGTCTCCATGAGGCAAGCTGGGCCGATGATATCGAAGATCGATTTACAGCTGGCACGCCGGACGTGGCTGGATTGGTAGGGTGGGCCGCTGCCTGTGAGTATCTGACTCAGCTCGGCATGAAGAGCGTGGAAGAGTACGACCAAGTCTTAGTCCGGGCCACGGTCGAAAAGTTAGTCCAGCTCCCTGAAGTAGAGTTGGTCGGCATTACTCAGGATAGAGAGCTACACAAGCGAGTGGGCGCTGTTAGCTTTTTGTACAAAGGCGTCCATGCCCACGACGTTGGCCAGATTCTCGACTCGGAAGGGGTGGCAGTCCGGACGGGTCACCACTGCACAATGCCGCTGCACCGCAAGTTTGGCTGGCCAGCCACGGTGCGGGTCAGCTTCCAGGTGTACAACACCTTGGAAGAAGTTGACAAGCTGGTGGCTGCACTCGACAAGGTCAAACAAGTTTTTCGGTTGTAACGTGAGGGAAGTTAAAGAAAGCAGTTTGCGCTATGCTCGACGATCTCTATCTGGAAACTATTCTTGAAGAGTACGCTCATCCCAAGAACAAGAAAAGGCTTGAGCAGTTTGACGTTACAGTTAGTGAGAGCAACTCCTCATGTGGCGATCAGATCGAAGTTTTTCTCAAATTTGATCCGGCAGATGTGATCGAAGATGTCAGCTGGCAAGGGGTAGGTTGCGCAATCAGTATGGCCACTGCCAGTGTTCTGTCAGAGTACCTCAAAGGCAAAACGCGCGCAGAGGTAGCTTTATTAACCAAGGAAGACCTAGAAGCAATGCTGGGACTCCACCAAATTGCAGTTGGACGCGAGAAGTGTTTATTATTAGCGTTAACCGCGTTCAGGAAAGCAGTTGAACACCCATAACATATCAGGACGTACCCATGTATTTTTTTGTCGGTTCTTCCAATCCCACTAAGCTCAACGCAGTGAAGTATGCGACTCAAGAAAAATGGCCTGACGCCAAGATTGTCGGCTATGAGGTAGAGAGTGGGGTTCGGTCGCAGCCGATGACTGATGAAGAGACCCAAACTGGCGCACTCAATCGCGCTCAGGCCGCGTTGGTAGAGGGTCGACGCCAGTTCCCCGACCTCAATCTGGAGGACTGTCTAGGGGTAGGCCTTGAAGGAGGTGTTACTCCTTGGAAAGATGAACTCTGGTCAACAGTCTGGGCCGCAGTAGTGGATGCCGCAGGTGAGGTCTTTACGGCCAACGGTGCCAGGATGAAGATCCCTGAGTCGATCGCCAAGCCGATCATCGAAGGGGGTGAGATGGGGCCGGTCGTTGCCGAGTTAGTCGGGATTGCTGATGTCCGACGCAAGCAAGGCATGATCGGGGTGGTGACTCGGGAGTATGTCAATCGGACCAGTGAGTACGGTGCCATTGCCAAGTTGGCAGTAGGGCTCTGGTATGGAAAGAACTGGTCAAAAAACGCGAAGTAATTTTTTGAATTCTTGTACGCCCATAGTTTTTCTCGGACTCAGTGGCTTCCAAAGATTCAAAAAATTACTTCACTTTCTTTCCCCAAATGATAAGGATTTTCTTAACTTCCTAAGATAAAACTCATTCTTTGTAAAGAACATAAGGTACAATTAACTTTATGGTAAATCCGCCCCAGCTCTACACGGCCAAGCTTGCCGACAAAATTATTCTCAATCCCAAGTTCACTCAATATCGCTTTGAGTTGGTCGAGCCCAACCGAATGAACTTCGCGGCGGGACAGTACGTCTCCATTCCCGTTGATACAGTGGGACATCGACGTTCTTACTCCATCTGTAGTGCGCCGGATAATGATCACGGCTTTGAGCTGTTCGTCGAGTTTGTAGAGAACGGCTTAGGGACTCAGTACCTCGATAAGCTGAAGTTTGGTGACACCATTCAATGTCTTGCCCCCATGGGCCAGTTTGTGGTGCAGTCAGACGATCCTAGCATCCCGCTCTGCTTAGTTGCCTCAGGCTCTGGCGTTGCTCCACTCCGCAGTATGCTCTACGACCAACTGCAGAGACACGGCAACGCCCGCCGAATGACTCTCTTCTGGGGGTTACGTCACGAAGCGGATATGTGCTGGACCGAGGATCTCAAGGAGCTCGTCGCCAACTTCCCCAACGTTACTTTCCATCCGGTGATCTCGCGGGCGATGGACGAGTGGCCGCTCTGCCGAGGTCGGGTGACCGACTGTTTGTCGATCCATGACGTGGATCTGACCGCAGAGTACTACATCTGTGGTAACCAACAGATGATCCTGGATACGATGGAAGTCTTAAAAAAGAGAGGGGTTCCGGAAACAAAACTCTTCCATGAGAAGTTCTATTAATCTTGATCTCCGCGAAGGTCGCGGGTAGGATACAGCCATGTCTTCGCAACAATCTCAGCCTCCACAAGCACCCGGACAGCCAGCCGCTGATCCGGCTCCGGCTAACCAGCCATCAGCCGCCCAGCAGACGCTCAACGGTGCTGTTACCCAAAAACAAATCGGCAAGTACACGGTCACAGTCGACCGCTCCAAGTGCATTAGTGCTGCCAGCTGTGTAGCGATTGCCCCTAAAGTGTTTGAGCTCGATGAAGAGAACTTGGCCCGAGTCATTTCTCAAGATGGAAACGATGACGATACAAAGTTACTTGCTGCCCAAAGCTGTCCCACAGCAGCAATCACTGTAGTCAATAACGAAACTGGTGAGCAAGTTTGGCCACCACAATAGCAAGATCGAGAGGTCATCATGAAAAACCTTCCGCTCCTTATCGGTACCTTACTTGGTACGCTCATCCTGGTTGTGGGCTTAGCCTTTTTTTTCTCCCGGCCGGAACCAGCGAAAGTAGTAGACACAGGACTGGTAATAGGTGTTGACCGTCCAGCAAAAGGACCTGAGAACGCCAAAGTAACAGTCGTAGAGTTCAGTGACTTTCAATGTCCCTCTTGCCGTGCTGCTCAACCACTCGTGGAGCAGATCATCGCCAAGTACCCCAATGACGTTCGTTTCATTTACCGCCATTACCCCTTACCCACGATTCATAAAAACGCAGAGTATGCTGCCCAAGCTGCAGAAGCAGCCCGGAGTTTCGATAAGTTTTGGGAGCTTCATGACCTCTTATTTGCCGAGCAGCCTACCTGGTCAGAGCTGGATGGCGACGAGCGAACGGCCAAGTTCGACGAGTACCTCCAGAAACTCGGAATTGACAAAAGCCAGTTTGTGTTGAGAATGGAATCAAAAGAGGTCAAAGACGCAATGACTACTGACGTTGCAGACGGAACGCGCGCCGGAGTCAATGGCACTCCAACCTTCTTCGTAAATGGTCAGCTGACTTCTGCCCCTCAGTTGTTACAAACTGTTGAGTCAGCCCTATCTGCTAATTAATTGTTGTAGGGGGCACATGAAAAAATACATCCCGTTTGTTTTCCCAGCACTTGCTCTGGCGATCGTTGTTTTCCTTGGGTACCGTTGGTACACCTCTCAAACAATGCGTTCTAACGGTCAGATTACTGACTTCGCTCAAGGTGTCGAAGTAGAGGAACTCAGTACTGAACAAGTAGACAAGCTCAAGCCCACTGGCGCCCAAGATATCCCCTCCGTGGAGATGACTGGTGAGGGGGAAACTGCTGGCCAAGTTCGGTATGAGATTGCCGACGGTAAAGTTGCCTTCACCGTTTCTGCCGATTTGGCAGCCCCAACTGGTGGTTCTTTCTACCAAGTCTGGCTGAAAGAGGTCGGTGGTGAAAGCAAGAAAAAAGCCTTCCGGCTGGAAGCAGGCAAGGGTGGTTTCGTCGGATGGGGGGCCATCTCCGCCGATACACTGCCATTTGAGGTTGTTGTCAGTAGAGAAATAAATGATGACGATCAACTTGAGGAGACTGTCTTAACCGCGACCGTTCAGCAGTAACCTATAACTGTAAGAAAATGAGGAACAATTACACACAGAAGATCTTCTTGATAAGTTCCTCGAGTATGATAGGCTAAAGCACACTATACAAAAATGTATAAGTAACACCGCATACGCGGAAAAAGGAGAGCAATGGCAAACGCCTACAGCTACACCAACAAAAAAGGGCAAACCTACTACTTGCACACTCGTGAGGTAACTCTTAAGAACGGCCGCAAGCAAACCATCTACTTCTTTGCTCGCGATGTCCGCGACAAGATGGCTCTGAGTGCTGTCCCGGCTGGTTACCAAGTTGTCGAGACCACTCGTACTGGTATGCCTGTTTTGAAGAGATCATCTAAGTAACTCTTCACTCTGATATGAATCCGAGCCCCTCCCCGAATACGGGGAGGGGTTTTGTATACTAGGCACATGCAGGCTCCACCTTCACCTCAATCACTCACCAAAGACGAGGTCTATCGTCGGCTAGATACTGTTATTGATCCGGAACTGGGCATCAGCATCGTCAAGCTGGGTCTCATCTACGACGTGACGGTAGAACCAAAAGCTGATGCTGACAGCTATATAGCAAGAATTCTGATGACGTTGACCACTCCCGGTTGCCCGCTAGCGGCAGTCTTCGATCACATGGTCAAGGATGCGCTCTACGGCCTACCTGGATTGGCATCTGATCAGGATGTGCATATCACACTGACATTTGATCCGCCGTGGGTGCCGGACATGATGGATGAAGAAGCAAAGGCGGAGCTGGGATTTTAGAGCGTGGCACTTTTTGGAATAAGTTCCCGGATTCCTTCCTGATATACTCGGACTATGAAAGTTTTTATCGGCGCAGATCATCGTGGGTTTCACTTGAAGGAGCGATTGAAGCCTTGGCTCGAGGCGCAAGGCCACGAAGTGATAGATGCTGGCAGTCTCCAACTCGAACCACAAGATGACTATCCAGTGATTAGTTTTGCCCTCGCGGAAAAAGTAGTTGAGGAGGCAAGTGACGCTCAGGGCATTCTGTGTTGTGGCTCCGGCGTAGGCGCGGCGGTGGCAGCCAATAAAGTCAAAGGGGTGCGTTGCGGTTTGGGTCTGACAGCGAAACAAGTGCAGGCAGCTCGTCATGATGACGACATGAATATCCTGGCTCTTGCCGCTGACTACATTACTGAAGATACTGCTCGCGAGATGGTCACGGCATTTCTAGAGACGACATTTAGCAACGAGCCACGCTACCAACGCCGTCTTGATCAAATCTGGGACCGCGAGAACTTACAATAAACTCAAACACCAACGTGCCACCTGGCACCAGGAACACCAAGAAAGAGAACTAAGAGGTACCATGAAGCTTTCTCCAAGCATCTTAACTGAATCAATGATCACCTTTGTAGAGCAGCTAGATGCGGTCAAACCCAGCCAACTGATCGACCGAGTTCACGTCGACATCATTGATGGACAGTTTGTGGATAACCTCACTCTCTCACCTCTCGATCTGACCGTTATTGACTTTGGTGAGCTGGGGGTGGAGTTTCATTTGATGGTTGAAGAACCCATGGACGTGGTTTTCGAGTGCGAGGCCATTCGAGAGTACCTGCCCATCAAACGGGTGATCGGTCAAGTGGAGCGGATGAGCCATCAGGAAGACTTCTTGCACGAAGTAAAGAGAAACGGCTGGGAAGCTGCGCTAGGTCTCGATCTTTTTACGCCGGTTGAGGCGATTGACGACCAGAGCTGGGCAGAACTTGACGCGATCATGCTGATGAGTGTCGAGGCAGGGAACCAGGAAGAGGTCTTTAATCCACAAGTCTTTCATAAGCTCAAAGAGCTCCGTGAGGCACATCCTCGTGCAGCCAAGCTGCCGATTATTATTGACGGTGGTGTCAAAACCGCAAATCTCAGTCAAATCCTTCAGCACGGTGTTGAAGAAGTCTCAGTCGGAAGTGCACTTTGGAAGTCGGAAGACCCTGTCAGGGCGATCGAGGAGTTTTTCCGGATTGCCCGAAAGCATCAGTCGAAGAACGACTAAAAATTCGCTATGATGAAACTACGGTAAACACCCTAAGTGGGTGTATGCTCTTGTTGACCTGCCCTCATGAAAAAACAGATCCAGATTCCAAAGGTCAAGATTCACTCGCGCATCAAGTATGTGGCGATGTTTGGCAGTGCGGATATTGATAGAAACCACCCGCTCTACCATGAGGCTTTTGTCGTGGCGCGATATCTGGCCTATCATGACAAAATCGTGGTCAATGGCGGCGGACCTGGAGTAATGGCAGCTGCTACAGAAGGCGCTGAATCTGCCGGTGGCAAAACCTTGGCAGTTACCTTCTACCCGACTGACATGCCGGAGTTTGAAGGAAGATACACCCAAAATCACGTCGATAAAGAGATCAAGACAGCCAACTACGTGGAGCGGATGTTTGGTTTGATGGATCACGCTGACGCGTTTATTATTTTCCAAGGGGGAACTGGCACTTTGAGTGAGTGGACGACTGCTTGGCTGTTAGCGCACCTCTACTATGGGAACCATAAGCCGCTGATTTTATATGGCGCCTTTTGGGAGAAAGTGATGAGAGTGATTAACGAAAACTTTTTCATTGGCGAAAAAGAAACAATGGTGTATCGGATTGCCCGGAATGAAGAGGAGATGATCGTTGCTCTTAACGAGTTTGAAGTAGAGCTGAGAGACCGATTCCTCACCCAAGAACAGCCGGTAGATCAACAGGAAATGGAGTAGCTATGCATGATGTCACGACCATCGGTTCAGCAACAGTTGACATCTTCATGAAGTCACCAGACTTTCAGCTGCAACCTACTCAGGAGGGAGTGTTGCTCTGCCAGACCTACGGAGGCAAGATTGATGTCGACGAGTTTTTCTGGCAAAGCGGCGGTGCAGGGACCAACACGGCAGTTGGTTTTTCGCGGATGGGCTTCCGGACCGCGGCCGTGGTGGAGATCGGCAAAGATATCTTTGGCCAAAATGTCTATGATGAGCTGCAAAAAGAACACGTCGATACCAACTACATTGTCTCTGAGGTCAATGAACAGACAGCAGTCTCGACGGTGTTAATCTCGGGTCAGGGAGGCCGTTCCATCCTGACGCACCGAGGCGCTTCCGGGATGCTGGAAGCGCGGGACGTCCCTTGGGATCTGCTTCAAAACAGCCGCTGGGTGCATCTGTCCAACGTCTCAGCCAATACTGAGCTACTTTTCCAGTTGTTCGACCATATCCGCAGCAGTCTGATCGGACTCTCCTGGAACCCCGGCCGGAAAGAGCTGGAGCTGATTGCCGACGGCAAGATCCAGCCGGCACATATCCCTTGCGATATTCTGATGATGAACAAGGAAGAGTGGGAGATCTTAAAGCCAGTCCAAGAGGTATTGATTGAGAATATTGAGCAAGTAGTAATCACTGACGGCAAGAATGGTGGCAATGTCTACATGAAGCATCATTATGATTATCAGTACAAAGCATCGGAAGTGAAGGCAGTTCAAGAGACAGGAGCCGGCGACGCTTTCCTGGTAGGATATGTTTCGGCCCACATTTTGGGTAAAGACATCGAAGAGGCTTGTCAGTGGGGCGTCAAAAACGCCAGCAGTGTCATTCAAAACATGGGTGCCAAGACTGGACTGCTCCATCGACGGGACTTCTCGATGTAAGAGAAAACGAAATCACACATGTCAGATTACAAAGTCGTTCTCCAGCAAGAAATTCAAGAGCTCAAGAATAAGCTGGCTGCTGCCACTATTCCAGATGAACTGCGGCTGAAAGTTTCCAAAGACATCGTTGCCCTCGAGCGCTCAGTGGAGCTGGGTTCATATGACGAAAAGTACGAGAAAGTTTCGCGCTACATTGACTGGGTGCTACGTGTACCTTGGGAAAAAGAAAGCCAGGATACTCTCGACATTGAGCTGACTAAGAAGATCTTTGAAGAGCATCACTACGGGATGCGTGAGGTCAAAGACCGCTTCCTAGAGTATGTCTCTGTTCTGAAGCTGAAAAGTATGCAGGGAGACCAGGAGGACTTCCGGGCACCAGTCTTGTTGCTGGTGGGTCTGGTCGGTACTGGAAAGACGACCTTTGCCTACTCCTTGGCAGAAGCACTCAACCGGAAGCTGGTCCGTATTCCGTTCGGCGGCATGTCCTCAGCCAAAGAGCTGCGTGGCGAGTCACGGCTTCATCTGGAAGCCGAGCCGGGCGCGGTAGTCAAAGGGCTGTGTCAGGTGGGTGTGCGTAATCCGATTATTCTGCTTGATGAAATTGACCGTTCAGCTGAAGAGACTCGAATGGACATCATGGGTGTGTTGGTGGAGTTGCTTGATCCTGCCCAGAACCATGCCTTCAAGGACAACTATATCGACTATCCAGTGAACCTCTCTCATGCCATCTTCCTGGCCACCGCCAACAACACGGTTAACATTGCCACTGCTGTAATGGACCGTTTGGAAAAGATCAATATGCCGTCATACACAGACCAGGAGAAAATTGTGATTGCCCAGAAGTATGTGTTGCCGGAGCTGATCAAAGATGCCGGTTTGCGACCCGATCAGCTGATCATCGAGGACAGTCTCTGGCCCAAGATGACTCGTCCCCTTGGGTACGACGCCGGTATTCGTACCTTGCAGCGGACACTGCAAGGAGTAGTGCGGAAAGCAGCACGGATCATTGTGGAGAAAGGCTATCCGCAGGT
>JACFOI010000028.1 GCA_019454415.1 Patescibacteria group bacterium
GCCACAAGCAGCGCCATCCAACGTTTCATGGTGTTTCATGGACCTCACGTAGACTCACAAAACGAACAAGAATAGGGGAGACGGAACCATCGATTCAGCGCTAAGCAAGCTCCTTTCGTCTTCACTTGGTAAAGGTCGAGAAAGACTCCGTCAAAGAAAGCAGCGGCTTCCCGCCACCAGACAGAGTTTTCTGCGTTTTCTTATTATAGGACTCCACCTCATTAAACTCAAACAAAATATTGTTTTATAGGCCTTTTTTACTTCTCGACAAGACACTGCAAAACTTGCTCTCTCTCGATGTACACTTGAGAAAGTCGGCATTTCGCGGTATAATCCGCCCATGCTAAAAATCAAACTCGCTCGATTTGGAAAAAAGAAACAGCCCCATTATCGTATTGTGGTCAATGAAGCTCGAGACAAACGCGACGGCGCCTACGTCGAGGCCATCGGACACTATGCTCCGACCATGACTCCCAAAGTGCTGACCATTGATATGGTCAAGTACGAGGACTGGAAGAAAAAAGGCGCTCAGCCGACCGAGACTGTCGCTGCTCTGGTGACTCGTATCCAATCTGGTAACCCGTTCCCTCCAAAGAAAGCGAAGCTGTCCAAAAAAGCCAAAGCAAAAGCCGCTGCCGCTGCTGAAGAGCAAGCCCAAGCTGCCGAAGCCGCCAAGGCTCCTGCAGAAGCTCCTGTTGAAGAAGCCCAAGCCCCCGCAGAAGCTCCAGCCGCTGAAGCTACTTCCGAAACCGAAGCTGCTTAATCTACAATTACTCCAGCAGAGCCACAAGGAACTCCATGAAAAACTTGCTCGAGTTTATTCTCAACCACTTAGTTGACCATCCTGAAGACGTTCGCGTTGAAGAAGTTGAGTCTGAAGAAGGCATGACCTACATCCTGCACGTCCACCCCGATGACATGGGCCGCGTGATCGGCAAAAATGGCCGCGTCATCCAGTCCATCCGCAACTTAGCCAAAGTCCGGGCCGTCAAAGAGCGCATTCGTGCTCACATCACCCTGGCTGAAGAGGGTGAAGAGTAAACACTAGCGCAGAGTAGGCGCGCTATCCAGAAAATAGAGCCCCGCTGAGAAGCGGGGTTTTACGTTTCTTCCACCTGAGTCAGCGCCGATTCCATCAACTGCACAGCGGGCTGAGCGAAAGCGGCGCGCGAGAAACCAGTTACTTGAATCTTTCGGAGGTAGTTCCGGACGACCTTGGCTGCCACTTCCGGAGGGGAGAGCAGCTCAGTATCAATGATCGTATCCGCAGCCTTGGCCAGGTCGCTATGCTCCACAGGCTTTCCCTGAATGTGGTAAATCTCTCCGTACCTATTGAAGTCTCGTTGTTTTCGAGTCATCACTTCACTGACGTCCACCTGGCGTTGTTCCCGCTGACCGACGCGTTGGGCAGCAATTTCAGGGGAGAGCTGGAGAAGAACATTCATGTAGGGGAGAGCAAAGGCCGGCTGTTGAAGAATGACGGGTTGAAGCTCATCGAACTGAAGAACCAGGATAGCTAACTTTGACTCCCAGACAAACCCGGGTTTGTTAAGAGCATCCACGATGGTGTTCTGATCCACGATGTAGTCCCACAGCGGATCGGCTGTACCAGTGTGTTCAGCCTGTGCCTTGAGTACTCCCTGAAAACGGGCCAGGACGACTCCATCGGCACCTTGCTCAATACCTGGATAGAGCAGCTTCATCACACCATCCAGACCAGCGCTATCAAAAGATTGTTGATACAACAACAAAAACTGTTGGTACGCTTCGTCGACACTCAAGTCAGTTCGCTCTTCTTGGAATCGCTCAAATCTGTTCGCAAGTGCCCGGAAAAATCGCCCGCCGGAGATAATCGGCAGCTCAAGCATCTCAGACAGATGCCGGGCCGACGTACTGGCACCCGTTCCGGCGGTTTCTCCACTCAGTAAGATACGTGGCTGGGGATCGCCATCAACAAATGGCATAACACTCTTTTTTCTTTTCGCTAAAAACTTCTTAAGAGGGGTATTTTATAGCAACTCGAGGGAGAGTCAAATCGCCGGCCAAACATACAACTGAACACAGTAAACATCAGCGGGGAATCCCAAACAGGTCATCTCTACCACCACCTTCGACAGTCATACTCTGCGTCGTTTGATTACCAATCGTGTAAGTCTCCAGCTCTTGCAGGAACGCTCGTTCTTTGGCGCCTGTCTCGGGGAGTGGTGCGTCGATGGCAACCTGAATAGCGCGAGTAAAGTAGTAAGCAGAGAGCCGCAAGTTAGCGGTAAACTCGGAAGTTCCGTCCGCGGAACGAACTTCATTATCCAGCCGGATTTCCGTCACGTTCGTAATGGGAGTGGAGCGTTCAATCTCGCTAATGAACGCACTGATCTGGGCGAGTGTTCCTTGAATAGTTACTTCAATATCCATCTTATCGACACCGTGAACTTGGTCACCGGACACGTCATACTGTTGGGCACTGGCCGGAGTAGACGTAGTTTGTGCTGCGCCGGTAGCTGTGACACTGGTCACCGACGCTTGCTGCGCACTGATGCTGGCCAACTTACCAGGGCTGGTCTCGATACTAGTTAACCGGGCTCCTGTTTGGAGTGAAACGCGACGGGCGGTTTCCAAAACGGGGAGAAGAGGTTTCTGGAAAGGAAGCGCCTGGTCCACCTTGTCCTTGTTTGCATACTCTTCCAGATCGTTGACTTGCGCCAGTCCTTGGATTTTCCGCCGCAAGTTTTGTAATGTCGTGTTCTCGGTGCGGATCATGTTCTGCGTTTGAATAATCTGCTCGATTTGGGGCAAGACGGCAAACAAAGCAATACAGACAGAGACAATCGCCATGATCACAGACAGAATCAAAAAGCGACGGACAAAGATTAACCGACGGTAGTTGATCTGTTTGAGTTGAGCGATGATGTCTGCGTTTAGATTTATTGCCATGGTTGTTTACGGTGTAGCTCCTTGAGCTGCCGGTTCTGTGACAGGCGGCACCTCAGCAGGTGTTTCAGTCGTTGGTGGTACGGGCGGGACTGTCTGCTCTGTTCCTACAGGAGGAACGTTTCCCTCCGGAGGGACTATTTGGGTAGCAGGAGGTCCACCGGCTCCGTTCAAGGTGGCAGGCTGGACCGGTCCAGCAACTTCGCCAGCCGGCTTGGGCTTGACCACAGCCGTGATCACCATTTCGTAGTCACCTTGCGGAGTTCGAGTCAGGTCGCTGGGGTTGACTGAAGTAAACTCTGCCCGCACTGCATCCGTGTTGAGCAGTTCAAATACTTTTCGCAAGCTAAAGACACTATCGGACTGGATCTTCAGAGACAGAATCCGCTCCTTCTCCAGATAGGACATCTGTGTCACAAACACATCCGAACCAAACAAGTTGCTAAAGAAGTTCAACGCCTCGTTTTTTTCTTGTTTGTCTTGCGTCAAGTTTGCCAGCGCAGTTAATTTATAGACAAAGATCACGAACGACTGTTCGATGGCCTGGTCGTTCAAGATCTGGCTGCGAGCGGTCTTCTGAGCCTCCCGCACCTGGAAGAGCTGGCGGTCAAAGTAGAAACGGATTCCGAACACCGTCAAAAAAATCAAAAAAGTGGTCGTAAAAACTATCGAGGCAATCCTGATCGCTTTTTGATCCTGGACCTCGATCTTGGTAAGGCTCTTGCGCCGCTCAGCTAGAAAGTTGATTTGTCGGCTCATAACTCTCTCATCAGCAAACCAGTACAGACAGAGAAGGCCGCTTGATTGGTGGTGGGAATCTCGCCACTCACACCGATGAACGGTGAAGACATCAAGACTTCAACACCGAGCTGCTCGGTCACGTACTGGACATAGCCGGGGAGTTGGGAGGCACCGCCTGAAAGCAGGATTCGTTTGACTGTCTCTCCTGGAGCCAGCGTTACAAAGAACTGCATCGTTTTCTGCATTTCTAGAGTAGTTAAACGCAAGATAGGTAACAGTACTTCACGAATCTTACCGTTCAGTTGATCAGGTTCTATACCGTAGGTTCGTTTGTACTGTTCGGCTTGCTTAGAGTCGAGCTGGATCGCTTGCTCGATCGTCCGGCTGAGCACCTGGCCACCACTGCCATAGGTATAGACAAAGCGCAGCTCACCTTCATGAACTACAAACATGTCAGTAGTAGCAGCGCCCATGTGAACCACCAAGGTAGTCGGATCGTCCGCTTTGGGCTGCATGGCCCGGAAAACGGAGAGGACGTTGGTTTCCAAAAGAGTCGGCTCGATCCCGATGCGCAAAAATACATCCAAATACTTATCGATCACTTGCTTCCGGACACCCACCAATAACACACGCATCTGGGCTTGCTTGTCACGGGTCTTCGGGCGGCTCAGCACTTGATACTCCAAGGAAAGCTCATCCAGAGGAATAGGGATGTGCTGCTCAGCCTGCCAGTTGATTGCTGATGCCAGCTCAGCATCATTCAGGACAGGAATCGAGATGATCTTGGTCGAGACAACGTGCTCGGGCAACGACAGCCGGACATCAGTCCGTGCCAAGCTATGATCCTGAAACATCGTGTCGATCACTTTGGAGAGTTTGTCGACGGCCACGTCATCGGTAGGCATGGCTGTACCGACAGGATTAAAAACTTCCACCGTCCGATCAATAGTCAACGGCTTAAGTTTTTTTGCTTGAACAGCTTTGATTGTGTAAGAACCAACGTCGATACTAACTGATGATGGCATGGGCAGGTCCTTTTTCTTTTTTTGCCGCTACTTCACGAGGGTTGTTCCGCTAAAGAGTGCGAAGTCCATCACTGAAGGTGCGACAGAGAGTGTTCGTTTTACCTCCACTGTACGAGCTTCAGTGCCGAGTGTGCTGTTCGCCTCCGACCGGATATCGTAGGCCTGGGTGGGGAGGGTACTCGAGCCACTGACTCGCAAGAATGTATCGTTGTAGACTGTCTTGATACGCATGAACTGATCGCCAGTTTGGGTGGGGACGGCAGCACGTTTAAAGTAGCCATTCTGACCACTCTCTCCCAGAGGAATGTCGTCATTTCTGTCACAAGCCGCAAAGGCATAGTGTCGGACATCTGCAGAGGTACTGGCCGAGACATTGTAGACGGAAACAATTAAGCTGGAGGGCTTCTCCGCCGCATTACAATCAGAATCTCTGGACCAATCCACATAAATCGTAGTGGGAAGCGGATTGGTGTCATCCTGCATCTGAACCATGGCAGTTGTGCCTTCAATCAGACGAGTTTCCAAGATTCGGTTTTTGGTAATGTTGTAGGTCAACTCAGAGTCAGTTCCGGGGATGATAGTCTCGTCAGAGGAAAGAGACTCACCCTCAAAGTTCAGATCTGTAGCCAGGGCACGCTCGATACCGGCCTCAGCAGCATTGAAGACACGATTGGATTCTTCCTCCTGCTGGGAAAGTGCTACTTCACGAGTGGACCGTGAGGCAATCGAAAGTCCGAACGTGAGCAAAACAACCATGATGAGGATGATAATAATACCGACTTGTCCAGATTGGTTACGTCTGTTTTGCATTAGAGTGCCCTCCGAAGCTGCTCGTACTCAGAGGTATATGGAAACAGTATAAAAGAAAAACGCTAGGAAAAGCAATTACTCGTTCGGGCAGGAGAAAGGGCCCACTCAGACCGGACCCCTCCTACCTCCTGTTAGCTGTTATCCTTCACATGGACGGTTCCGTCACTGTGGACAGTAATCGTTAGGTTTTTTATGTCAAAAGAAAATAAAGCCGGAAAGCAACTTTCTGGAGAAGAACTGCACACTATTCAAAAAAACAAACTAAAAGTAGAGACTGGTCCAGTCGTAGTTGCAGTAGGCATAGAGAATGCTTTCAATGCCGGTAGTATTTTAAGATGTGCTGAGGCTGTACAAGCCAAATCTGTCTATTTCATAGACGCCGTGGAGATCGGCGGGCAAAAACTTGTGAATGTTTCTCGAAATACTTCAAACTTGGTCACATATTCCTACTTAACGAGGGGTGAGTTTTTTCAACTGTTGAATACTTTGCCCCCTCTGATTGCCTTAGAGATTACGACTACCTCTCAAGATATTTTCTCATCGATGTACCCTAAAGAAGTTGGTTTTGTGGTTGGAGCAGAGAACAAGGGAATCCCCCAGGAATACCTTGATATTTGTATTGCTGCGTTACATCTTCCGATGATGGGAATAAACTCTTCTCTGAATGTGGCGAGTGCTCTGTGTGTTGCCCTCTATGACTGGCACAGACGGTATCGGTATTAGAGTCGTGGAGGTGACGGGAGTCGAACCCGCAAGCGAGGTTTCGTAGACGATGCCCTGTACCGACAGCACCCCCACGCACTTGCAGGGTAACAGTCCACTCTTACAACAACTGTAGAACCGACCATAAAACAAAAAACCACCTCTAGAAGGTGGGTTTTTGACTTACTTACTGCAGGATACAGCAGAGCATCGTCTACGAATATTCTTATTTAAACATTTTTCTGTTTTTTTTCAACCCGCAAACACTCTAAAAATTAGCTTTGGGACTCTTTGTACTCGTGGTTTGCCTGTCGATCTCGCTCGATCAACTCACGTAAGTAGACAGACTTTGGAATCTTGCGTTTCCGCGAGATGAAGTCCAAGAAGTTGATGTGACGTGGCGAGATAAAGAAGTTGAAACGTGCATCAGTGTGTTGCTCTGCAAAGTTGAGCGCGCGCTCGATCGTTTTGCGGAGCGTGGCAGGAGTGTACTCCTCATATAAGAAACGCTCAGATGTGTTGCCGTCTAAAAATGGAGAGGCTTTGTCTTTGGCATGCAGGGCCAGCACCGGCTTGTTTTTTTCAAGGGCAATAGAAATCCGGTAACCGATATTGATGGACGAGGGATAGGAGACTTCGGCGACGACCATGTCGCACTTGTTGATCTGCTGCATGAAGCGACGGTAGAAGCTTTGACGCTCTTCGGCGGTCATGTGTTGCTGCTGTTGGCGAGTATCTTCTTCCATCGGCTCGTACAGCACTTTGTGCCCGAGCTTTTCGATCGTGTGAATAATGTCCATGTAACTTTGTTGGTAGGTTTGACTTTGTGAGGTAGTAGCAAAAAAGTAAATAAGCATGATAAACAATCCGTTTTACATCAGGTCACTCATACTGAACTCTTCGGCAAGTTTATCCATCTCCCGGTTAATCAAACGACGCAGGTAGACAGAACGGGACATCTTGTAGGTCTGAGCAATCCAGTCTAAGTACTTTGCGTGTTCCGGTGAGATGAAAAAGTTGAAGCGGGTGTCTTGATTTTCTGTGGCAAAAGCAAGCGCGGGCGGGATCTCTTTGCGGAGCTGATCAAGATTGGCGTAGCGGACTACCTGAAACTTATCATTGATCTTTTCTAACGTCCGGAAGATATGGGGCTCTTCTTTGCCGGTGAAGAAGACGATGATCGGTTTGGCAAGTTGGACCGCTGAGGCGAGGTTAAAGCCTACACCCACACTGGGGTAGGACGCTTCAATCAGCAGACCTTCAGCCCGCTTCATTCCATTCATGATCTTTTTATGAAATTCGAGCGACTGGTGCTCGTCCCACTTATCCATCTCCCCGGGGGATTGGTCAGAGAAGTTTCCGTTGTCCACCTCATGGCCGAGACGCTTTACTTCCTGCTCAATCAATCGGTAGTTAGACTCCAATTGTTTCTTGCCATGTACGGAGGCCGTAAAGAAGAATCGCATCTTAAAAAGGGGATTATAACCTGGACCCTGTCTATTGGGAAGAGAGGGGATTGGCGAATCAATATCTTGCTTGCGGGTTCGACTCCCGTCGCCTCCACATCTCAAGAAAATTAACAAAATCCAAATTGCTTTTTGGGAAGTTTATGTCAAAACAAGGTAATCGCAGGTCTCGCTCTGCTGCACCAACAGCAAGTAAGTCAAAAACCACCATCTAGAGGTGGTTTTTTGTTGCATCCTGCCAGGAAGTGCTCCCACACTACCGTTTACTTTTCTGCGTGGAACTTCCGCCGGAACTCGAATTCTTTCCGTGCGAACTCTTCAAGCGTTTGAATCAGATCACGACGCACCGGCTCTATAGGCTCAGGGGCAGGCAACGGGGCCAATGGCTCCAGATTTTCCGGTTGACTAAAAAGACGGGCTCCCAGGAAAAGTGTCCGCGTAGCTGAGGTCAAAGCTTTAGAAATGCGTCCCGGCTGTTTCGGAATTAGTGGTTGATTCTGCTCCAACCACTCCGGAAGCTGATGGACAGACTCAGGCAAATCGAATGGAGGAGTAAGCTCTTTATTCCGCTGGAGGAGAGCGACGTAGTCTCGCTCTGTCTGTTCAGTGTCCACCCAAATCAGGACTTGTTCACTGAGATCTTTCATGAACTGCGCCATTCTGGTTTCTTCTTTGGTGGCACGGGAAGCTTGAGCGTCCTCTTTGATTTGGTAGAGTGAGAGCGGATAGAGGAGATGTGCTTCGTCAAAGACGCGTTCTACCAGCGCTTGCCGCTGTTCAAATGTGAGCGGCAACAGTTTTTTGCCTAAAGGCGTCTCGGCCGTAGGATTCATGATCTCTTGCCAAAGGTTCTGAACAACCACATCAATCACCATCTGTTCTCGCCGTGACTCATACATCTTTTTTAAGTTGTTATTTTGCTGTCGCTCAAGGTCCTTAATCTGGCTACGCCGTAGAGCATCATAGCGATGGATGAGTGCGCGGAAACGAGGCTGCAGCCTCTCGGATAGCTCCTGAAGCTCCGGCGATCGTGTCGACTCACCGAGGAGCAGCTCCATCCACAGGGGAGGTGCAGGGGGAGTAGTCTCGCTTTTTTCGGCAAGCGCAACGGCTTCCTCCCATGCTTCGACCGCAACCATCGCTTCACTGAAGCTCTTGGGCCAATCGAGCTCAAGAGTGTCCTCTTCAAAAAGCTCGGCAGAGATAGCATCTGAGTAGGCACGATTTAGCTCCGTCATCTGGGTGTGGCGTCGTTGGCTGGTTTTGGGAGAAGCCAGGTAGTACTGTTGTGCCACTTTGTCATCCAGGGAAGTAAAGGTCACGACTCGGCCGCTTGGGCGCTTGCCGCCCAGGCGGCCTTCCATCTGCCGTTGTTGATGAGGATCCGGCAGCGGAGCAGCACTGATAATCAGGCCGTTCTCAAACGTATGTCCTTGTCCGTCATTCAGTAGCCGTCCAAAGTCCAACCCTCTGGCCGTAATCTGCAACAGCAGGATCATGCCAGCTTGCAGTTTCGGAACCTTTTCAGCTGCCTCACCTGCATGAGCCGCATCTAAGAGCTCAAGCTGGCGTCCCGGTAGCGCGTTCAGCGCAGCCTCCAGAACCTTTAACTCGTCGACATCCTGCGCGCACAACAGAATCGGCGACTGTGCGTGCATCTCCGCATACTGAGCGATGGCCCGTAACTTCTCCTCTTTGTTCCCCAAGACGCGGGTCGGCAGCACCTCGACGCTGCTCTTTCCGGTGGACTCAACCACATAGTCCGGCTCATCCTGGGTGCCACTAATTGAACTGACTTCTGTACCGTGACGGGCAGCCATTTGATACCAGGTGATCGGCATGATCTGGGCAATCGTTTTCTGGGCGAGTGGCATCTCCAAGCCGTGCTTCAGATGGAGGAAGACCTGATAGTTGTCCTGCAGTTCTTTACCAGGTTGAGGTTGGCGGTCAGCACCCAGCAGGACGACTTCCTGCCTTTCTTGACCTTCTGCATTCTCTAGGGTCTCAAACTGATAATCATCACCCTCATTCATCAAATAGCGGGTGGTAAAGATGTCGTTGCTGTACTTACTAAAGAGCAGCTCCCAGATTGGCTGGATGACTTCGATCAGCCTGACAATGGTCAGCCGTTGGACCAGCTGGTCAAAGTTCTTTCCGAACAGCTGTCGCAGTGTTTGCCAGTCATGTTCGTCCAGCTGCGGGTTCGGTTCTTGCAACAGCTGCCTCAACTCCGGGCTGCCATCGAGAATTCCCCGATAGGCAAATACCGGGTTCTGGTCACTAAAGAACTGCTGCAGTTGTTCGCGCCGGAGTGGGGGAAGTGCTGCAGCCACAGCCGACCAGTTGATCGGTTCTGTGTTGGTAGCAGCTGTCTGTGCAATCTCCAGAACTTTCTTTATGCTTTCGGGAGGGAGGGGAGGCTCTCCACCTGCGCCCTCGCGCTGCTGAAGCTGGGTGAACTCCAGCACCTGCACCAACATACTCGGAACAACAGTCGCTTCGACCAGCTTGGCTAAGTAAAACGTTTCCGGCAGCAGATCGACACCCTCGGCTGTCACAGCATAGCGGTCATCTTTTTTGCCCAATCCCTCTACCTGCCGGACCGGCTCTACCTTATACTGCCGCTCTACCGCGGCTCGGTCGTAATCCAGTGCAGTACTAATGTAGTCAAGAGTTCCGGGACGATCCCCTTGAGCCGGCTGTTGGTCAGCAAAAAACTGCCAGGCTAACCGATACTCAGCGAGCTCCACTGCACTAAAACCTTCGACATCCGGGCCAGCCAGCACGACTGGGCTTTCTTCCATGTCCAGGGACAGGTCACCCTCGTCAATCGGAAGAACATCGGGAAGCAACAGCCTTTTTTGATAAGCCAATGCG
>JACFOI010000005.1:0-31340 GCA_019454415.1 Patescibacteria group bacterium
AGAAATTAAAAAATCGACAATAATGTCGTAGAAAAGTTCTATAGAAAATGATAAGGTTCACCCCCTCACCAACCTCGTCACACTCGCCTCAGCCAGCGTCTTCATACTGTCAAATATCCCCTCTTCCACATTCTCTGAGACGGACAGTTGCAGATCCGTACACGCCAGCACTACCGCTTGTGCACCTTGCTGTTTCACCTCTGCTATTACCTCTTGTAGCTGCTGCCGGTCGGTGTGGTCATTTTTCCACGCTAAGGTTCGCTGGATAACAGTCTCCACTCGTTTTTGGTCGGCCCCATTGGGATAAAGTGTTTCTATTCCCAACGCTTGGCAGTCAAAACCATAGATACCAAATTCTCGAGTTACTCCTGTTCCCAAGATTGCTGCTCGCTCAACTCCATGACGATGGAGTTTCCGAGCCGTTTCCTGGGTAATGCTTAAGACCGGAACACGAACACTCGCTTTCACTGTGTCCAGATGGACATGGGCCGTATTACACGGCAACACGATAAAGGAGGCTCCACCTGCCTCGAGGCTCCGTGCTGCTTGGCACAAAAAATCTTTCAGCTCCGCAATTCTATTACTGTTGGTGGTAATAGCCTGTTCCAGTGAGAACGGTGACTGAATATTCTCGATTGTCAGCGGGATGTGATTGGGCTGACCGGCTGCGTGCCATAGTCGCTCAGCGCTAATGTAGAACTGCGCGGCAGTTTCGGTCCCTAATCCACCAATCACTCCGAGTTTCTTTTGCATATATCCTTTTTGCACATAAAAAAACCTCCCTTAAGGGAGGTTGGCTATGCGTTTCGCGGTCGTTATCTCAGCACGGCACAACACTCCCAGGGACTGGAAGCAGATACCACAAGCTGGATACAACCATATTTTGCAACATTATGAATAGATTTTATTCTTCTGAATCTGGCGTGTCAATAAACGACTCGAGGAAACGGAATAAATCCAGTCGATACGGACGCTTCTGGGATGCTAAACTGAGCCTTTGGGAGAAAACCAGATGAAGAACCTGCTGATCAAGCTCCTCCACCATAACACTAGGATTCTTCAGATTCTTCTCTTTTTTGATCTGGTTATTCTGGCACTTCACCTGACATTTGGTAGTACGACGCCTTTTTTCCACTTAGATTTTGAACAAAACTTATCCACCTTCTATCAGTCATCGAAGTTGATCGGTTTCGGTATGATTTTCTTTCTATTAGGCCTGAGCAGACAGGTGAAGCTGGAGATGAAAAGCTTTATTCTGCCGTTGGCGTTGGGTCTAATCTTTTTGGGGGTCGATGAATGGTTCCAGATTCATGAAAACATCTACCGAGTATTTGAACTATTTGAGTGGCTTCGTCCCAGTAAAGTCGTCGAAGCCTCGATGAGTATGGGATACCATTCCTCTTTGTGGATCCTCTACTACATCCCGTTGTTCCTTATCTTCGCGGTGTGGAGCGGCTACTGGTTGAGGTACTTCCAGTCAAAGCTCAAGACAAACGTTTGGGTCATTATCTTTAGCGGCCTGTGCTTCCTGACTGTCTTACTCATGGAAATTCTGAGCTCAACTGGTTCCTATAGCGGCGCGACCTACTATTGGTTGGTGACTGTGGAAGAGCTGGCGGAGATGCTCTTAGCGTCAATGTTAGTCTTTATTGGAAGCAAAATACTGAGTAAGTAAGGAAACTTTCGATACACTTCCCCTGCAGTTCCTATACTAAAGTGTTGCTGTCCAGGCAGCACGATTAGCTCTCCACCGAGTTGTGTATGCAAATACCTGGCATGATCCAACGGACAGTAGGGATCGTTGTCTGAGTGGATAAAGTAGAAGGATTTAGATTTCTTTTTTATCTTTTCAAAATCAAAGGGTCTCGCAAATAGCTCTGTCAACTTCTCCCAGCCTAAATCGTCTTTAAACGAACCAACAAGATAGGCTGCTTCCACCTTAACATCGTCCGGCAACGCCTCCAACAACCCGAGGATTGCCACGGCACCGGAAGAGTGACCGATCAAGATCGTCTCTTCATCTAGCTGACCACTGGTCAATGAGAAAATGTGCTTGTTGTAACGATCTATATTTGGTTTTTCAGGATGAGGCAGATCCGGCACCCAGACTTGATACCCGTTTTTTTCCAGTTCAGCTTTTAACCAAGGAAACCAGTTCTCTTTCGAGCTTCCATCAGTACCATGCAAAATGAGCGCTTTTTTCATAAGAAGGCGAGAACCTCACCCTTATATCTCAATTTTAGAAAACAAGTAGTTGCCGATCAGCAGCACTAGTACCGTTAAAGCGCTCAGCACTGCAATATCCCGCCCCATTCCAAAGTGAGTCGCATTGAGTAGCACACCCCGCAAACCATCAACTCCGTAACTTAGCGGGTTAAATGACGCAATCGCAGCCAAGACAGGTGGGATCCCATCCAGTGGGAACAATGCTCCGGACAAGAAAAAGAGCGGCATGATCAAAAAGTTCATGATCAGCTGAAATCCTTGAAAGTCACTCATGGTTGAGGCAATCGCGGTACCCAGCGCCGTAAACAGCGTCGCAATCAAAAACATGAACGCCACTGCTGGCAAAAGCAGCCACCAGTTGGCGGGCCGGAAGCCAGCCAGCAGCGTCAGGAAAAAGATTATCACGCCTTGAAGTGTAGCGATGGTAGCACCACCCAGCGTGCGGCCGATCATGATTTCCAACCGAGACACTGGCGCTACCAACGTCTCTTTCAAAAAGCCAAACTGACGATCCCAAATCAGTTCAATGCCGGCAAAGATGGCCGTAAACAGAATCCCTTGCGCAATAATGCCCGGCGCCAAAAAAGCAATGTAGTTGCCACCACCGGCACGTTGGTAAATTGGGCTAAAGCCAAAACCGAATGCAAACAAAAAGAGCAGCGGCTGCCCCAGCGAACCAATGATTCTGGACCGTGAACGAGTGTATCGCTTGAGCTGGCGCAACCACAAAATATAGATGGTTCTCATCGGCGGCCTCCCCACATCTTGCGGTGCTGACGCAAGTGATCCAGACCAGTTGCGTGTTCCTCACGAATAGCATGGCCGGTTAACTCCAAAAAGGCATCCTCCAGCGAGCTTGCTTTGGTCTTTTTCTTCAGAGACTCGGCAGTGCCTTGAGCGATGATATTGCCGTGATCAATGACAGCAATATGTTTGGCAAAACGTTCCGCCTCCTCCATGTAGTGAGTCGTAAAGAAGACTGTAATCTTTTCCGTTTTGTTCAGGTTGTTGATGTATGTCCAGATCTGGTTGCGCGTTTGGGGGTCCAGACCCAACGTCGGCTCGTCTAGAAAGAAGATCCGCGGATGATGAAGCAGTCCGCGAGCAATTTCCAGCCGGCGACGCATGCCACCGGAAAATGTTTTAACTTGATTATCCCGTCGGTCCCAAAGCTCCACGATCTCTAATAGCTCGCGAATGCGACGCTCCCGCAGCTCAGTCGGCACTCCATATAAAATACCGTGAAACTCCATGTTCTCGTAGGCAGTCAACTCTTCGTCTAAACTCTGATCTTGAAAAACAATCCCGAATGACTTGCGGACGGCATCCTGTTCTCGGACAGAGTCATGTCCATTTACTAGGATCTCCCCTGCTGAAGGCCGCAGCAACGTGGTCAACATTTTGATAGTAGTAGTCTTGCCTGCACCGTTAGGGCCGAGAAAAGCAAAGATCTCTCCTTGGGGCACGTCAAAAGAGATTCCATCAACTGCTACAAAATCTCCATACTTGCGGGTCAGGTTCTTAACGGTGATGGCGGAAGAGGTTGGCATAGGAATGAATGGCCACGTCTTTATACTGCTACGGGATGGAGAGATCAACTGCCTTTAACGGAGTCTCACACACTTCTTACACGTGTTCTTACAATCTTCCGCTATAGTAAAAACATGCCAAAAACAACGCTGCTGATCGGCGCTGCCTTGGTAATTCTTATCGGGGGGACGCTTCTTCTGCAGCAAAGAGGTGCTCTCTCTCCACTTTTCCCGTCATCGGCTACACCGCCCGCTGAAACTCAAATGCGTAATGCCGAAGCGTTGGCAAGCCCTGGCCGATACACCGTCACCACTTCTACTGTTAACTACTTTGAAAATGCAAATGGCTTCCTGGCCAAACCGGCCGAACCCGGCGAATATCCAGGTGTAGTGATGATCCATGAGAATCGCGGTATTAATGACTTTGTGCGCCAGATGGCCGAACAGTTGGCCAAAGAAGGCTATATCGTCTTAGCCGTTGATCTGTTTGGCAGATCAGTGGAGACGCAAGAAGAAGCGCGCGGCCTCACTTCCGAATATGATCAACAAAAAGGCATCGAGAACATGCGCGCTGCTGCCCAGTACCTGCGCGATCAAGGTGCTACCAAAATAGCTTCACTGGGCTGGTGTTTCGGAGGTGGTCAGTCGATGCAGCTGGCACTCTCAGGTGAGCCAATGGATGCCACAGTGATTTACTATGGTCAGTTGGTGACAGACTCCAACCAGCTTCGCAAAATAACCTGGCCAGTCCTGGGAATTTTCGGCGACCAGGATCAAGTTATCTCGGTAGACAGCGTCAACTCTTTCGACAAAGCGTTGGACGATCTTGATATTACGAATGAGGTCTATATCTACCCAGGAGTGGGGCATGCCTTTGCCAATCCTTCCGGGATGAACTATGCACCAGAGCAGACGCAGGATGCTTGGGACAAGACGTTGACCTTCCTTAACAAACATCTGGTCACTCAGTAGTACATAAGCTGTCGGCCCATTTTTCTTGCTACAATGCGGGCAACTATGTCTGATCCACGCTCGAGCGAACCGCAAAGAAAGAGTGAGCCTTCTCCCCCATCACCTGAACCTCCTGGCTTAACAGAAGTTGATAAACGTAAAGTACGAGAATTACTACGGCCGGTTATTGATGAACTCCAACCGCTTCTTGTCGACTGTGCCAGGGCTTGCCGCTCGGGAAACCTGCAGCTGCTCAACCAAGCCCGTGAACTGCTGCTACAAAAGTTTAAAGCAGAAAAGTGCCATGTCTCTCAGGTGGGTAGCCAGGAGATTGGGTCTGATAATCCTGCTCGCCTGACCTATGTTGCAGGACGTTGGTCTTTAATTATTAGTGAAAACCTGCTGACTTACCCCTCTTCAAGTGCTGTCAAAGAACTGGTACACGAACTTGGTACTCTGCTGATGCTCAAACGGCTTGTCGAAACAACTTCCTCTACAGGAGAAAAGCTCAACTTGGAAGATAATAACCAGCTTCAACAACTTAAAGATTCTTTCTTCTTTGAGTCAAATCCTACTATCGGCATTACCCATGTTCTTGACTCCCTATTCTTGAAGATGATCAAGAAGACCTGAAACTCAGCCTGCAATAGCTCCCTTACTCCCACGGCGTCATCAGCTGAAAGTAGTTCCCGTCCGGATCTTCAAAAGTGGCAATCCATCCCCCGCCCATCTCATACGGCTCTTTGACCACTTTTGCTCCGAGTTTTTTGATACGCTCAAACTCTTCTTTAACTTCCTTTGTCTCAAAGTTGAGGATCAGTCGTTCCGGATTTGGGTTCTTCCCTTTGACCTTATCGTGTTCGCCGATTGACAGAAAACAGCTACCCACGGACCACCCATACCAACCACCCTCTTCCATGTCAGCTTTTTTGCCCACCACTTTTTCATAAAAAGCTGCCAGTTTCTGAGGATCTTGGGTACCAATCATAATTGAGTTGAGATTCAGCATACGACCTCCCGGTATTTTCTTTCATTCTAACAAAAGCCTGCCTTCTTTCTGTGGTAGTTCGGTAAGAAAAATCCTAGAAACATTCGGCACACTGTTGTTCAGAATGGTATTATCTCAACCAAGTATGAACATCCATGAAGTCGTTTCTAGTCTCGATGTATCGACCTATCAACAAGATGGTCGAAAATCTCTAACCGATTTGTACGCTGCCTATACCCAGCTTGTTGATGCCGGTTGGACTGCGGAGCTGGTAGCCATTCAGGAACTTCAGCTGGAGAACCGGGAACCCATTCAACTTCCTATCTTTGCTCTCATCTCGCGACCCGAGCTCCTGATCTCTACACTTTCGTTTTGGGTGCTGAGTGGAGTGCATGGCGAAGAGCCAGCGGGCCCCAACGCTTTGGCGGAGGAAGTTCCGACGTTGATTGAGTTTGCTCGGCAAGGCATTCCGTTTGTGATGCTGCCCATGCTCAACCCGGCTGGCTACATTCGTGATTGGCGCTATGAAAATGCCCGTCGAGACTCGACTATTGGCCAAAGCGTGACCGACTGCGAACCACTCTTGCATGAACTCCCTTCACGCCAGGCACTTTTTCCTGTCGCAGAGCGCAGCTCGACTGCGCAGGCAGTTACCCAGTGGATCGTCAACTACCAACAGCACTTTATTCCTCAACTCGTTTTTGATCATCATGAAGATGAGTTTGAGGAAAACCCCCAGGTGGAAGATCCACAGCAGTTTAACTCTTACATCTACTACTATGGTCAGCCACGCTTCATCACTCTTGCTGAGAGCGTCACCGGAATCTTGCTGGAGAATGGCATGCCTATTTCAGTGGAAGGCAAGACACGTTTTGGGGAACAGATTCAACGCGGAGTAGTAGCAGCCAGCCCTGACGGCTCTGTGGATGAGTTTTTTGCTTCACCGGAGTACATCGAAGATGGTCAGCGCAAAACCAAAACAGCTGCAGAAGCTGTAATCGTGGTAGAGACGACAAGAAAGCTTGATGGAACCATTGAGTTACCTCAGCGCGTTGCAGCACACCGGCAGATCATCCAGAACTACCAGAAGTTTTGGCAACAGGTCGACCAGGACAAGAGATGAATGAGAGAAGGCGCTTTTCACCGTTCCCAGACTCCAATGGTCATCAGGATTCTCCAGAGGCCCAGGAACAGCAGACAAGTGAACAGAGTGAGGTTATCGGGTGGGCTGAAGTGTTGGAGAAAAGAGATCAGCTACCCGTGCTGGAGTTGGAACGAAGACACTACAACTTTGAAGAGTCCTGGCCGCTTCTTACTGTAGTTCAGGAAAAGTATGGCCTGGCCCCCGCTGGTGGAGTAAGTGGTTGTGCACTTCAGGCGGAAGCGATCAAACAAAAGAAAAAGTTCTTTAGCTATCGGCTGCGAGTCCCTCGCTCACTCTTTCCTCTACCAGAGTTGGCGCACCTTGAAGCCGTGGAGTGGATCGATCTTGATCTGATGAAGCTTGTGCGGCTACAGCAGTCAGGTGAAGCTCTGCGGCACAATCTACAACAAGTTCTGGCTGCCGTCTCCGACTTTGAGACCAAAACACAGTTGGTCGTCCGTGGGGATGGAGTGGTTTGTCGTCCGGGGTAGCTCGCTCAATGTTCTGGATTTGATTCATCTGTTACACTCGCTGCATGACATCACACAGTGAACTCTCATTTCGTCGCTATGACCTTCCTCCAGCCCCAGAGACTGAGCAGCCGGCCCATCTTTCCGGTCTGATGTGGAGCCCCCTAAAGTCCGGCCGTTTAATCTATGCTGATCGGTTATACGTCGGCCGTGATGGGATCAGACCATCCCAAGAATCGGCCGTCAGTGACAGGAGCTTGATGATTATTGATGCTCGTCATCCGGACGGCAAGTTAGTTACTCAACGGGAGAAGGCTCGTCTTGCTTTACTAGAGGTGAATGTAAAGGGAAATACTGTCCAGCTAACCTTCCGAGCGGACCAAGCTGCACAAAAACTGCGCGAGAAGCTCAGTGATCACTCTATTCAAAGTCACACCTTTGAGGTCCAGTTTGCTGCTGACGATCAGCATCCCGAGCGATCGACAATGGTGCATACCACTAAAGATGTGTTGGGAATTGATCAAGGAGACGAGGTTGCTGCCTGGCTATCCAGCATTGTCGGGCAAGAGGTGCGACTGGTTTTCCAGAAACCTGATGCCCCGCGGCAACGGACTGAACAGATCCCTGATCTCACGGAAGCGGCTACTATTCTTCGTTTTCAGGACAGCTTCCCGCTGACTGCTCTCTCTCACACCACACTCAATATTTTTAACCAGCGACTCGCCGAGGCTCATCCTGACTGGCCTCAGTTTGCGCCTATTCACTTCCGGATGAACCTCTTGATTGCGGGTCAATTGAACGAACACCTTGCCGTGGGAAAGTTTCTCAAAATCGGCGAGGTCTACTTTTATGTCTATCGTCCTAAAGAACGCTGTCCGATGCCTGCTGTCGACCCGGATGCGGGAGTGATGCGCGGTGAGGTGGGTTTTAGCGGTCGGTATTTGACCGTTTTAAAGGAACTCCACCCGGAGCTTGGCATCACGGCAGACATCCCCGAAGAGCTCCGAGTACGAAGACTGGGAAAGGCCGAGAAAGAGCGACTCGAGCCGAAGCCTTTACTCGGTGTGGATATGATCCCGGTGAATGAGGGCTACCTTGACGTCAATGCGCCGATTGAAGTCTTGGATCAACTCCCCGCAGACTTGTAGTATGGATTACAACTCCTGCTCTTTTTAGCAAGTTGTATCTTGCAAAACCGCCACCCACATCCTATAGTCAACAACTTGTTGCTCTTGAGTAAGGGAGCCCAGTCGCTTCGACTGTGTATTCCTGCTGAAGAGTAGTAGCTCTTTCACAACCTGAAGTCATCTTTAGATTACCCACCTTCATGCTGCAGAGGCCTGCGCCTTGGTCTTTTCAACAAAAGAAGAGACCAACGGGCAGGTTTTTGCCCCCCGAAAAAGTGAGGAGGATACCCATGAAGTGGCAAGAACTGTTAGAAAGTCGACAAGGGCTGTTCAATCACCCTGTCGCCAATCAGGTCATTGAGGAAGCGTGGACGCAGTTTACCCGGAGTAACCGCGCCGACCATGACCTGTTTGCGGGCTGGCTAGTCTCTGAAAAGAACTGGCCCGTGTTTGTCTCGCGCTTTGAAAAGCTCTCCGGGATTGAGCTTTCAGCGGACTTTAAACGGAGCCCTACTGCTAAAGCGGTGGTGGTTACTGCATCGACTCCGGCAGTCGTTATGCCGTGGAACGTGCCGGCGCCGCGTTGGGCGCCTGCAAGGCTGTTCCACCACGTCACCGAATCCGCTTGGCACGACGTGTTAGTACGGGCATACGACATCCTGTCGAATATCATCGGGCTACCAATCTTTGCCGGGCAATTGGGGGCGATTGGTTTGCACATCGGTCACTACGCTATCTTCACGATTGGCGCAGTGGCTATCTCGTTTATCGAGGTCTTGGCGCTGCGTGCCCGCGCTCGTGCAATCGAAATTGCCGAGCAGCCGCCTAGCAGTGATCGCTACATTCGCTCCCTCCAGAACTTCGCCAAGCACCTCTTCAACGTTTTTGCGTTTGTGGGGATGCTGATGTTTGTGCTCGACATCTACCTGTCTATCCTGCCGTGGGCGATGTTATTCAACTGGAATATCATCGGCTGGATCATCGGGCTGGTGCTGTCGCTCTATGTCGAGTACGTGGAGATCGATACCCACTTGAAGGCAATTCGGGCGATGGAACAGGGAGCATAAGATGACTCCTAGGGTAAGAAAGAGAGAGCCTCCGTAGAACACGGAGGCTTTTTCTTAGCGTCAGATCCGTTTTATATAAACTCGGTGAAAACTCTCTGTCTGACATTGGCTTGCAATAGATCCTGAGAAATCGCATACTTAACGTATGAATCGTGCTAAAGCGATGGCTATTGTGGGTTCTGCCCTGCTGGTGGTAGTAGTTGCCTTAGCTGCCGTAGTGGCGTGGAAGAAAGTGCTCAGCCCGCGTGGCATTACCCTTTTCCCCGGGTTAACCAAAACCCAACCACCAAGCGCCGACGTTTTCCCCGAATCATCGCTGCCTCGCTTTGCCACCTACAACCTTCAACAGACGTCCTTCACCGCAGCGTTACCTGATGAGCCGATTACCCTGAACGAGCTGAGTAACCTGCGCAACTTTGAACAGAAGGATTCGCCATTCACCACTTCGGAGAGAAACTATCTGACAGAGAACTCATTCGTGATTCGTCCCAATACTGACCAGTTCTATAGCCTCAATCCAGATGACCCGACCGCCCGTAACGACGACTGGACTGACCTGTATCAAACAATCGGTGGTGGCTATATCTTGAATCGTGCACCTGAGAACAGCGTTTTCATTACTACCGACTACTTGTTACACGTTTATCACCGGCTAGTTGAGAAAGAGGTCGAGTATATTGAACAGACGGTTTTTTTGGAAAAGCTGACCCAGCTTTCTCAGCAACTCTTCACCAAAGCAGTAGCCACCCGGAATAAGGCTGGCTCCGCTGCGGATCGGGAAAGCTTTGACCGTCTAACTGCTTACTTCGCAGTCCCGACTGCAATTTTGGAAACGGTGCAAGGTGACCTGCAAAATCAGATCGTAGGCGACAGTGTCGAAGACAACATTACCAATGCCGAAAAACAACTAGAGATACTCAGACCCCAAATGACTGATGAGGCCTATCAGGCTGCGCTTCAAGAACTGCGACTTATCTTTGAACACCAGAAACTGGCTGCACCACCTCTCTTTGCCGGCCCCAACCAAAGCGAGCAGCTTAACCTGACAGAGGACTACACTCAATACACTCCACGCAGTCACTACGCCAAAAACGCCATGCTGCGTGCCTACTTCCGGGCGATGATGTGGTACGGCCGCACCAACTTCCTGGCCAAAAGCCCCTCCCTGACTCGCGATGCGATTCACATTACTCAGCTGATGCAAGATCCGACGCTGCAGAAGCTATGGTCTGACATCTATAACCCGACGGCCTTCTTTGTCGGGGAGAGCGATGACTTGGGTATTTTGCAGTATCCACAGGTTATCACCAAAGCGGGCATTACCGATCAGAATATTACCGATCGTCAGCTGCAGAATGCCCAACTGTTGATTGGCCTCTTACCGAAACCGAAAGTGATGGGCTCCGTCATTATTGATGAACAGGTGCCCACCATGACAAAGGAGGAGCTGCAAAACAGTACACAGGGATTCCGTTTATTTGGACAACGCTTCACTCCGGACGCATTTATCTTCACTACTCTGACTCAGGGGCAAGAAGCAGCTGATCCTGAAACTGGTGAACGGCTACCGTCAAATACTACTGCCTTGTTTGTGATGTCTGCCTTGGGAAATAAAACTGCTGACCAGTTTGTGCCCGAGTGGATCGTTCAGAACGCTCCGCAGTCACAAAGAGTTCTGAATAATCGACTGACAAAACTGAAAACAGCCTTTGAAGGCTTGAGTACTAACGACTGGACTCAGAACCTCTACTGGAGCTGGCTGTACTCACTCGAATCGCTCTTTACCGACTATCAAGCCATGCAAGGCTACCCAGCTTTCATGCGCTCACCACACTGGAACGTCAAAAGTCTTCAGGCAGCGCTCGGGTCATGGACGGAGTTAAAGCATGACACTCTACTCTATGCCAAACAAAGCTATGCCGAGATGGGTGCCGGGGGGGACGACCAAACTCCGCCACCAGTTCCCAAAGGATACGTGGAGCCGAACATTCCTTTCTTTGACCGTTTGTTGGCACTTTCCCAGATGACACAAGAGGGCCTGCAGAACAGCGACGCACTGGAACAAGAGTTTGCCGGACGGCACAAGACGTTTGAGGAGTCTGTTCAGTTCTTCCGGGATATCGCAGTCAAACAGCTAGCCAACCAACCCATCTCTGATGACGAGTTTGAACAGCTGCGGACGGAAGGTGGTTCACTCGACTTGATTCTGCGCCCACTGCCTAATGAGCAGTCGATTGAAGCCAATGCCCGCTCTGCTATCATCGCCGACGTTCACACCGACGTTCCAGACAGCCTGATTCTGTACGAAGCCACTGGGATTCCCAACTACGTCTATGTCGCCGTCAAAGACGTCAATGGGACTCGACTCACCAAAGGTTTGGTGTACGCTCACTATGAGTTTAGTGGACCAATTGGAAGTCGCGAAACAGATCAAACATGGCAACAGAAAAACTACCCACCCAACAACCTGCCAAGCAGTCCCTTCTGGGTTCAAAGCTTGACTCCCCGGTAAAGCCCTCACTTCGCTTTTTTCTGGGAGGCTTTCTTGTGGTGGCAGTATGCATTCTGATCGGCCTGGCCTTGCGACTCGTCTTCCCCAAAACTGCGGAGCCTGTTCAGCTGCGTTCCGATACTGTTGAAACACTGAGTAGTTTCTACACCAATCCCGCTGACTATGAGACTGCGTTTGCTGAAGCGACTGCCTCAACTTCCGCTCAAGTCCCTGCCTATGCGGCCATCACGTCTCATCACTTTTTGGCTAAGAGGTTAATTGCCCGGACTATGACCGGCATTGATCCAACCAATGTCAAAACCGTGATCGTGATCAGTCCCGACCACTTCAGCGCTTTGACCGACAGTGCTGCGTTCGGTGTAACCACACTGGCACGCTGGGAGACGCCGTTTGGTGAGCTCACCACTAACCCCGGTCAACTGGAAGCGCTGGCAACACTGGAACAGATTGAGCTCTCTCCATCACTTTTCTTCACTGAACATGGTGTCTACACGCTCGTTCCGTTTATCAAGAAACAGTTTCCGGATGCCAACTTTGTCCCGATGGTCTTGCGCTCTGGTGATGACTATCAGCAGTATGCTCAACTCGGCCGAGATCTCCGACAGTTCTTTGATCCTGAAGAAACGCTTCTGATTATCAGCAGCGATTTTTCCCATCTGAAAACGCCGGATCAGGCGCAGCGTGATGATCAGCAAAGCATCCGTGCTTTGGAGAGCCATACGCTGATTGACGTGCCACTGATCGATTCCGACTGTAAGGTATGCATGGCCACGCTGTTTGGATACTTGGAGAACCTTCCGACTCAGTTTCAGTTGGTAGAAAACACTGACTCATTTGCCATCAGCGGCCAAGAGCCTGAGAGCGTCACTAGCTATGTCAGCGGCTACTTTGTAGCTGACCGCAGCCAGACCACTTTCAGTCCTCCTCTCCCCCTCCCGCTTCCTACACCTTTAACTACGCAGTCCACCAGCCAAAAGATTTCGCTTCTCTTCACCGGTGACGTGATGTTGGATCGAACGATTCGGCAAAAGATGAACCAATATGGCAACGAGCACGTCCTGAGAGAGCTCGTTCCCCTTTTTCGCCAGTACAACTTCGTGATCATAAATCTGGAGGGTCCGATCACTAGCAATCCCTCCCGAAGTGTGGGCAGTACGCCTGGCTCGCCGGCCAACTTTATCTTTACCTTTGATCCGAGTGTAGCAAAAACCTTATTCGATGCTGGTGTTAGCCTCGTCAATCTAGGGAACAATCACATTCGCAACTTTGGTGAAGACGGCGTCCAGCAAACAAAACAGTATCTGTCTGAAGCAAACATTCGTTTCTTTGGCGACACGGGCAGTGAAAGTGAATCAAAAGACCGGGTACTTCTGCTTGAACGGGAAGGAGTCAGGATCGGTTTGACTAACTACAACCAGTTTACGACTGATGGCTTGGAACACGCATTGGCAGATATTGCCTTTGTCCGGCCGAATGTTGATCTGCTGATCATCTACACCCACTGGGGTAATGAGTACGTTCCCGCTGCAAATGCGGTCATTGAGTCACAGGCACATCGTTTCATCGATGCTGGTGCAGACTTGGTCGTCGGCTCTCATCCGCACGTTATTCAAAACACTGAAGAGTATAGAGGCAAGAGAATTTACTATTCACTGGGTAACTTCATTTTTGATCAGTACTTTAGTCCTGAGACCCAGCAAGGATTGCTGGTGGGCGTTGAAGTCGATCCTCAGACTAAAGAGATGCGGTTCACTGAGTATAAAGTCCGACTTCAGCCCAATGGCCAAACTGTCTTAGAGAACTAGCTGCTTGAAGTTGCATCTCAATCTGCTGCAGCCGCGCATGCATCCTCTGCCCACAACCCCCGTTGAGCTTGCTGTGCCTCTTGTTGAGCCGTCCGATATGGGAGCTGATACTTATGAGGAGTTTGATAGGTGTACTCTTGGGCATAGCCGTCCTTGATCATCGCCAAGCCATAGTCGGTTCCGTTTTCCAAAAAGATATAACGGAGTAATCTGCCATAGCGATCTCGATCGCTTTGGCTAGGATCAGCTTCAAGACTGACTTTTTGGCCAGTTAAGATCTGCTTCGCCCTATCACTGGCTTGCTTACCAAAACACTCGACAGGCTTACGTGGGTCAACCGTTTCCGGAGTATTGATCCCTATCACTCGAATGGTCTCTGTTTTGCCATTAAGACTAACTTTGAGTGTGTCGCCATCTGTGACTGAAACTACTGGATAGAGTTCCGCAGAGCTTGACGCCCCCAGCACCTCAGTCTCAACCGGAAGAACAATCAGTGGCGTAGGCTCTGGTGAGCTGAGTGCTTCGACCAGCTGCCCCGAGAATGAGCTCACTCCTGAGTGAAGCTGTCTGACTTCTAGTTGGAGCTCCTCGGCTAGTGGCTGCAAGAAAGCCAACATCAGAAGGAGTAACGCAAAGCCAAGAATTTTGAAGAAACTAGTCCGGTTCACCACCTCATCCTACACTGCCCGTCTGTATCCGGCAAATAATGTTCTTGCCGTCTGTGCAGATCATGATATAGTCTCGAACTAGGCGACCAGTCCAGAATACCTGAACTGAGTCGCGGCCGGTAGCGATACCGGTTACCTGCCCCTTGCTGGTGACGCCAAGCATCAGGTGATGCCACAGGCTAAGCCAGCACCTTTCTGAAGTGGGCGAGGTTCCCCCCGCCTCGTCCACTTCTTCTTTTTCCAGTTTCTGCCCACTGTCCCACCTTTCAAAGATTTTTTGATGACTTGACAGTTTGTTTGCTATATACTGACAAAAAGTACTAAAAGAGGAGGCACATGGCAGATTACACAGAAAAACTGACCGATGCCAAAGCGATGGGATTTATTGATCAAGTAGGCGACGTCTTCAAAGGATTGCCGCATCTTCCTACCGCAATCATCGATATCCTGGTTAAAATTGCTCCCTGGTTAGCGTTACTGGGTGGAGTACTTGGTCTTCTTGCCGGACCGTTAATCGGTGTGTTGGGGAGTATTGGTTCGATTTTAACGCTGAGCCCGTACTTCATGTTCATCACCATCGTCACGACTGTGGTAACGCTGGTCAGCTCAATTCTGTTGCTGATGGCGTTCTCCCCCCTTCGGAAACGAGCGATGCGTGGCTGGGTTTTCTTGTTCTGGAGTCAGATGCTCAGTGCAGTCGATATTGTACTGTCGCTACTTCAGGGTCAGACCGGATCTATTGTGGGTGGCTTGATTGGCTTTGCCATCGGGCTGTACATCCTGTTCGAGATCCGTGCCAGCTACAAAGGCTCTGCCAAAGCAAAAGCAGCCTAAGCTGTTTTGTTTAAGACACGAAACACCTCGCCGAGAGCGAGGTGTTTTTGTTACAATGGAAACAACATATGGATGATCAACAGACACCACCTACTAGTGAGCCCGAGCTGCGAGAGCGCCCCGTAGCCAAGCGCTTCAGGATTAAGCATTTGTACTTGCCTTTAGTGGCGCTGTTAATTGCCGGCTCGTTCAGCTTAGGCTTTCTGTTTGGGAGCAACTATCCCAAGGTCCTGGGTCGTCAGACAGTTAAGGCTAACTTACCGATCGTGCCACCTGATCCCTTCCCTGATCAACCTTTGCGTAAGTACAGCATTCAGAATCTTCAGTCTTACCCCTTCCAAGTTAGTGAGATCACCCTAGAAAAGGTGCTTGAAAAACGTCCGGAGTTCACGGCGTATCTTTTCTCCTACAAGACCCTGGGGAAGAAGATGACTGGTCAAATGAATATCCCTAACCAGGCCGCCGAGAAAGAGCTGCCAGTTATTGTCATGATTCGGGGGTATGTAGATGTGGAAGAGTACCACACAGGCATGGGTACAGCCCCTGTAGCTGCAGAGTTTGCCAAAGCAGGCTATGTTACTGTTGCACCGGACTTTCTGGGTTTTGGCGGTAGTGATCCTGCTGGTCCCGGCTGGGAAGAGCGATTTGAAAAACCGGTCAACGTGATCGAGCTGATTAAATCAATCAGACTTCACAACCAACTGGTGTTTAAAGATACGACCTTTAAGATCAACCCACAGCAGATGGGCCTCTGGGCACATAGTAATGGAGGCCAGATCTCCCTGTCGACCTTGGAAGCTTTGGGTGAGTCGATTCCGCTAGCTGTCTGGGCACCAGTGACAGCACCGTTCCCGTACTCCGTTTTGTTCTATAGTGACGAGATGGAAGACGGCGGCGCTGCCATGCGGGCGACAGTCGCAGGATTTGAGTCTATCTACAATGTACAGGAGTACTCATTGACCCAATACATTGACCGGCTGATGGGGCCTATTCAACTTCATCAAGGTACTGCGGATGAGGAAGTACCAAAGAAGTGGTCGGATGAGTTTATCAAGAAGATCAAACAAGAAAACGAGCGTCGGGTGCTGGCGCAGGAAGAGCTGACCAAAAAGCTGGCTCAAGCAGAGGCCGAGCGCAAAGCCGCCATTGCAGCTACTGCAAGCTCTCTGCCCTCACCGATCTTGGTAGCAGCGGCTTCTCCTTCTGCTTCACCTCTGGCAGTCGGAACACCTGCCACCTCAGCAGGGACGCTTGCCATTGGCAGTACTTCTGCAGCATCTGGTGCTGCTATTGCTTCAGGATCTACCTCATTGATTTTGGCAGATACCCAACCCTCAGCCGGAAATCTGTCTGACGTCAGCACCAGTATGAAAGTGGAGAATATTTTTCTGAAACCAATTGAGCTGAACTACTTCGTCTACCAGGGTGGAAATCACTTTATTCGCCCCGGCTGGGAAGAGGCAGTTGCTCGCGACTTGAAGTTTTTCGACCAGTACGTCCGCTCTCGCTAGTATCCGCTTCCAGGAGCTGTCCACCTTGATACTCTTCAATCTTTAAGATCTTGCGCTCCATCTGATTGGTGCGGGTAGTAGTTAAAGTCTCATAACCGGTTCTAAGGCCATCAATGGTCCGGCCAAACTTCTTAAACTCTTCATTAAATCGGTTCCATTCCTGGCGGAACTCACCGACGATTCCGACAATATCTCGCAGTTTGTCTTCAATCATAAAGTTTCGATAGCTTTCCAGAATTGTTCGGGCCACGATCAGAAAAGTAAACGGAGAAACAATCAGCACCCGTTTGCTAATAGCTTCATCCACTAAGTCCGGGAAGTTCTGATTAATGAACGAAAAGATCATCTCATTCGGGACAAACAAGATGGCATAGTCCAGGGTTTCTTTATCGGGACGAATGTACTCAGCTACTTTGTTAATCTTGCCTTTAACATCGGCTACAAACTGCCGGACGTGCTGATCCTTAGCCGCTCGACTTTCAGCGGTGGCCATTTTTTGAATCTCGGCATAGGGGAACTTGACGTCGATCGGGACGGTCCGCTCATTGGGCAAAAGTAAGGTCACGTCCGGGCGCAGACCGCCTGCTTGGGAAAGCTGTTTGACGTAGTGCACACCCTCCACCAGACCATTGGAGCGCATCAGATCTTCTAAGATTCGCTCTCCCCAACCACCACGAGTCTGGTTATTGGAGAGGACGGTGGCTAGCTGTTGCGTTGTAACTTGGAGTTGCTGAGTCAGTTGTCGATGAGATTCTAAGGAAGTAGCCAGCTCCGAGAACTTCTTAACTCTGTCTTGTTCAAGCATCCGGATCTCCTGCTGACGCTGTTGAAGGTCTTTCTGAATATTCTCAACGAGCTGCTCGATGCTGCGCTGCTTGTTCGCCAGGTCAACTTGAATAACTTGCTTCTCACTCCGAAACATCTGTAGCTGGATCGATAAAAAGTACCCCAGAGCGAGAAAGCCAATTCCGATGATGACGGCAAGAACAAGAACTTCTATGATCATATGAGTCTTTATTTATAGCATGTCGAGCATCCTCCGACCACTTCAGCTTGATGAGTCGCCCCGGCAGTCCAAAGGATCTGTGCCGCTGGCTTCCTCAAGACGGCGCGCCGCAAAACCACCCCAACGCCTGAGTCCTGCCCAGAGACCCGGCATCGCGTTACCAAGCATCGACTTCCTGCAAGTCATTCCTCTCCAAGAGTACGTTAAACATCTCCCAATCTTAACTGCCGGACTGGCTGGCTACGCGGGAGTGTTTTTTATTTTGAACTTCGTCGAGCCAAATTCGATCCAGAATGTCTGGATTCCCAACACTTATACACCGCTGATTCTGGCCGCTGCACTTGGTCACTTTTGTGTGTTTAGTTTTTTATTTCTGAGCACTCGGCGAGGCTTCCTGGTCAGTCTATTTTTGTCGATCCTCTTATTTTTGCGGTTGCAGGATGTGCTGACGTGGACGATCACTTGGTGGGTCGGAGTCCTTATTCTTTGTCTGGAAGTACTCTTTTTTCTCGGTGAAAAACTCCTGACACGGCTCCAGCCACAGATGAGTCGTTTTCATATGCCTAACATGCCCCAGTGGCGTCGCAAAGGAAAGGATCGCACTGAGCTACCTTCCGACCTGGTCGACTCCGTTCAGCTCAAACCGATCGAGAAAGCCCGTAAACCCACCACCCGTCGGCATGGTCGCAAGCGCAAGTACCATTTTTTTGGTAAGTAACCCCCTGTACTTGCTTGCTATAATTCTCTAGATGTCAAACACCAAGAATACCTTCACGATCACCTTTGCGATCCCGTATGTCAACGCTAGACCTCACCTGGGACATGTCTTGGAGTGGCTGCAAGCTGATTCGATTTTCCGTTATCAGCGAGACATCTTAGGCAAAGATGTCTGGCTAGGTGCTGGCACTGATGAGAATAGCCTCAAAAATGTTCAAGCCGCAGCAAAAGCTGGTAAAGACCCTCAAGCTTGGCTGGATGAGTATGCCAAGATCTTTGAAGATGCGTATAAATTTTTCGGCGTGGAGCTGACTGGCTTCCGGCGTGGCAGCGATCAGCAACATCACTGGCCGGGTGTTCAAGAACTGTGGCGACGCTGTGACGCAGCTGGCGACATCTACAAAAAAACCTATAAAGGTCTGTACTGCGTTGGCTGCGAGTCATTTTATACGGAAGACGAGCTGGTCAATGGACTCTGTCCCGAGCACCTTGTTCCTCCAGAAGTGGTTGAGGAAGAGAACTACTTTTTCCGTCTCTCCAAGTATCAGGATAAAATTTTGCAATTGATTGAACGCGGGGAGCTCAACATCGTCTCTGAGCAATACAAAAATGAGATGCTCGGGTTCATCCGCAAAGGTTTGGAAGACTTCAGTATCTCCCGTTCACACAAACGTGCTCGCGGCATCGGTGTACCAGTTCCAGGGGATGATAACCAAGTCATGTATGTCTGGTTTGACGCGCTGGCCATTTATATCACAGCCATGGGCTGGAACTTTGACATGGCTACCTTTGAAAAGTACTGGCCAGCCGACGTGCAGGTCATCGGCAAAGGTATCAATCGTTTCCACTCCGTTTACTGGATTGGGATGTTGCTCTCTGCGGGCTTGGCTACTCCCAAGACTGTCTTTGTCCACGGTTACATTACGGCTGATGGACAAAAGATGAGTAAGAGTCTAGGCAACGTGATCGATCCGTTTGACTTGGTTAAACAGTATGGCTTAGAGCCTGTACGTTATTACTTACTCAAAGAAATCCCCACGCACAGCGACGGTGACTTCAGTCACACCAGATTTGCCGAGGTCTACACAGCAGACCTGGCCAATGGCCTAGGCAACTTGTGTTCCCGAGTCGCGAAGTTGGCCTCCTCTGCCGATCATACGTTTACGCCAGCGGCCAAAGAAGAGCTGCAGGATCACCCCAGCTTCTTTGAGGCCATGAATCAATATGAAATCTCCACGGCTGCCCAGATCCTCCAAAGCGACTTGGCCAAGATTGACCAACAACTCAATCAAGACAAACCCTGGAAGCTGAGTGGAGCAGACCAACAGGCAGCGCTGGCCAAAGCCGTCACTTCAATTCAAAAAGTGGCGTTTCTACTGCAGCCTTTTATGCCGGAGACGGCCAAAAAGATCTACGAGCACTTCAGCCAACCGAAGATCTCGGCACTCCAGCCGCTCTTCCCTAGACTGGCGGTTTAGCTTCTGATGAAGATTTTCGATACACACAGCCACTATAACCTCGCGCCTTTCTCTCCAGGTGACTGGGAAAAGCATTGGCAGAAAGCCCAAGAACATGGAGTGGTCGCCAGCGTAGTGATTGGAACCACGTTTGCGGAGAGCTCCCTAGCGACACAGATTGCAGCAACGGATCCGCGACTGGGTGCTGCCATCGGTATCCATCCGGCAGAGTACAACCAAACGGCAGTTGGCGCCCTGCAGCGCAACACTGGCCTGGCGAGTACTGCACTCAACGACGCTACAGAAGACGCACTGGAGGATATTCAGACCGACATGGAAGAGTTGCAGCTGATTTTTGCCAAAGAAGTCGTGGCAATCGGCGAAACAGGCCTGGACTACTATCATTTCCAGAATAGTTCCGACATGGAAAAAGAGTTTATCAAGACAGTCCAACGCGCCGCTCTTCATGCCCATCTCCGGCTTGCCGACGGCAAAGTCCCAGTCATCCTCCACGTTCGGGATCAGGCTGATGAGGCATACGAGGACGTTCTCCATATTCTGAAAGAGGAAAACTATACCGGTCCGTTTATCTTGCACTGCGTCTCAGGACCGCTTGAGTATATTCGGGAAGCTCTCGCCATGGGCGCCTATGTGAGTGTAGCGGGAAATGTCACCTATAAATCAGCCGACCACTTACGTTCCATTGTTGCTAGTGTTCCAGCTAATCGTTTGCTGGTGGAGACTGATGCGCCATTCCTGCCACCAGTTCCCTATCGAGGGAAGGACTGCGAGCCATGGATGATCAGCAAGACTATGGAGTACCTCGTTCAGGAGTTAAAGATCGATAGTGATCAAGTTCTAGCAAACAGTTATCGGCTGTTTCCGACTCTTCAATCACCAGAGTGATCTCGTTACAATAGGTAGGCTTCATGATAAAACGCTATGTTCGTCGTCACCCGATCCGGACTCAACGGGCCCTGGAAATTCTCCCAGGGTTGTTCTCGTGGTCGCTAATTCTGTTTCCGCTCTGGGGATCGCTGGTAGTACCCACACTGGTAGCCTACTACGTGATTACTTTTGCCGTGTACTGGCTCTACCGGTCGATCAACATTGCCATCCTTTCTATCGTTGCCGACTATCGAATTCGGGCTTCCAGCCGTTATAACTGGATCGACTACCTAAAAAAAAGCTATCCGGATACTTGGGACTCTATTCATCACATTATCGTTATTCCTACCTACCAGGAACCTCTCTCCACCTTACAACGAACGCTCCATGCACTGTCTACACAGACCTACCCTCTCAAAAATATGCACTTGATGCTGTCTTTTGAAGAACGAGAAGGGTTAGCTGCCAAAGAAAAGGCTACTGCACTGAAGAAAGAGTTCGGAAAGGTGTTTGGCTCACTCTGGATGACTGAACATCCTGACATCGTGGGCGAGGTTAAAGGCAAGTCGTCAAATACCAGCTGGGGGGCCAAACGGGCCAAAGAGCTATTGATAGACAAAAAGCACATTCCAATCGAGAAAGTGACGATTACCAGTGAAGATGCGGACGCGATGTTTCATCACTCTTACTTTGCCAACTTGACTTACAACTTTTTAAAGACAAACAAACCCTTTAATAAGATTTGGCAAGGTGGGATTGTCTTCTACAACAATATCTGGAAAGTTCAGGCGCCTATTCGTGTCCTGTCCGCAGTCTTTTCGGTGACTCAAATGTATATTCTGGTCCGCCGTGATCGGTTGGTTAACTTCTCCACCTACTCCACTTCCTTGAAACATGTGAATGAGATTGGATATTGGGACACGGATGTGATTCCTGAAGACTATCGCCTCTTCTTTAAGTCTTACTTTGCCAAAAAAGGTGACTTTGAAGTTGAACCCATTTTTCTGCCGATCTATGCCGATGCAGCCGAGGCTCCTACATTTATTGAGGCAATGAAGAATCAGTACCAACAGCTACAACGCTGGGCTTGGGGTGTGAGTGATGATGCATATATCATCCGCCAATATATTTTGGCCGACGGGATTCCGTTTTGGGATAAGACTGTCCGCGTGTTTAAAACGATCGAGGACCACTTCTTGTGGCCCGTCAACTGGTTTGCCATCACTGTGGCCGCTTTTTTCCCACCCCTGTTGAATGAAGAGTTTACCCGCACCATTCTTGGCAAACGGCTACCCCAAACGACGTCTTTCTTAATGACCCTCTCCCTGTTGTCTATGGTCGTGATCTTTATCATTGATGCGATGAACAGGCCGCCCCGACCTAATCGTCGTAATATCTTTTCTTATCTGCTGCAGCCGCTTGAGTTCCTGATGCTCCCCATCATCGGCTTCTTCTTCTCTGCGCTCCCCGGGCTTGACGCCCACACGCGCTTGATGCTTGGGAAGTATATTGAGTATAAGGTGACTAAGAAAGTTTGATACATTCGATTTTTCTTCGTATCTCCGTGGGAATCTGAATTGCGTCGGTTATAAACTTCGTTCATAATGAGCGCATGCTCAGACGTCGTCTTTGGTCTGCCTTTCGGAAGCTTGATATCTTTCTTGATGAGCAGGCCATCCCACTTGCCTTAATCTTGGTCGTATTAATCATCCGCTTACCGACTATTGCCGAGCCCTACTGGTATGGCGATGAAGCCATCTATCTGACACTGGGAAACAGCTTGCGGGCCGGAGAGCGTCTCTATGTTGACATCATTGACCACAAAACCCCGTTGATCTACTACATCGCCACTATCGCCAATAGCCAGTTTGGATACCGGATGATTGGGACGGCCGCGGTAGCAGTTAGTACAGTCGCCTTCTACTTCTTGCTCAAAGACTTTTTTGCGCGTCCCCGCCAGCGACTGGTGGCACTTGTGTTTTTTATTCTTTATATCAATCTGCCCCGGTATGAGGGGAATGTTCCTAACGGAGAGACGTTTGTAATGATGTTTGTCCTATTGGGGTTATTGTTTTTCAGAAAGACTCGACTTTACCAATCTTTTCTCAAGCCATCCATCAGGTTGCCGCATCGTCCTTATATTGTCCAACAAACGGACAATACGATGTATCTGTTCGCGACCGGAGCGATGATGGGTTTGGCAACACTGACCAAGATTCCGGCAGTTTTTGATCTAGCGGTCGTGTTTGTAGTTGGCTGGTTTGTTTATGCAGAGTCGCTGTTCCACTGGCCACCGAAAGAGAGAACTCTCTTACAGCATATTCTGGCATCCAGGGCAGTTCTTGGTTCTGTGGCTATCCAACTAGGAGTAGTCTTTTCCGGTTGGTTAGCCATGATCTTGCTGTCTATCGTTTACTACTTCCTGAGAGGAAGCCTGCGGGAGTATATCGACTACGGACTTCTCTACAACTTCCGCTATGCAGATAGTTGGAAACTGAACTTTTCCTCACCCATCGTCTCATTCTTCTTCACCCTGAAGGGGAAGGTTGTCCTTTTGGCGAGCTGGATTCTTGCGTTGACCCTTTTCCGAAGGTCATTCTCCAGAACATTCCTGTTTGCTAGTTCATGGATGGGACTGACCTTGATTGCTGCCACTCTCTCCAACCGCCCTTATCCTCATTACTTTTTACAAGTCTTTCCTGCCATGGCAATGGTGATCACAGCCGCGTTGTGGCTGGTCGTATATGCCCTGCGTCGCTGCCGACGGGATAAAGGTGTATTACTGTGCGAGACAGACTCCACCAAACCAGTAGTGGAAGCTGCAGGCTCTTTCATTATCATCAGCGCCTTTATTGCAACGATTGGACTGCTTCACGTCATTCCGTATCCTACTTTGAAGTACTATAACTTGTTCTTTAAGCTTGCGACTAAACAGATCAGTTGGGAAGAGTATCGCGATCAGTTTAACCCACTCTTGCACGATAGCTATCAAGTCGCCAAAGTCCTCCGCCGTTCACCTGATCAAGAAATCTTTATCTGGGGCAACAATCCGATTCTCTACGCCCTGAGCGGCAAGAATCCGGTCGGACGTTTTACTGTTGCCTTCCATATCGATGACTTCAACGCCTACGATGAAACAATTGCAGCGATTGAGCAGAAAAAACCAACCTTTGTGATCGTCATGAAGGATCAGCAGCCTCTCCCCGGTCTTCGAGAGTATCTGATGAGCGGGTATATCTCCAACTCTGACTACCCAACCATGACAGTCTGGAGGCGTTCGAATCGTTGATATAATCAATCCCATGGTATCAATGACACCACAATCTGGTTCCCGTCCTTTTCGGTTACCAAAGTACCTCCGAACGTACTTTGCAATTTCTTTGGTCGCCAGCTGTATCCTGACCTTGGTGGTGACTATTGCCTACTTCCAAGTACAGCCACTCATTCCCATCTTTTACTCGCTGGGTGAACCGGCTGATTATGTGGCGCCTAAAATGTGGCTGTTTGTTTTCCCAGCGTTCTCTTTTGCAGTCACTCTAGTGCATCTGCTGATTCTTCCTTCGCTTCGTTCTTACCACCAGGTGATGAATAAACTTTTTGGTTGGGTGACATTGACGATGCAGGCTCTCTGCATTGTTGCTGCGCTCAGAATTATCATGATTATTTGGTAGTCTATGCTGGCAGCTTTTTTCCTCATCTCCTTTCTTCTGGCATTTGCCATCACTCCGGTGGTAATCCGACTCTACACCAAAAATAAATGGCTTGATGATCCCGAGCAGAACAAACACGCCAAAGTTACTCATAGCCAACCTGTGCCACGTGGTGGTGGGTTGGTGATCTACGGAGCCGTGGTTTTAAGTGCAGTCATGCTGTTGCCGTTTGATAAACACTTGATCGGCATTCTGTTGGGAGCGACACTTTTAACAGTCGTTGGCACCCTGGATGATATCTACGACCTCAATCCGAAGATCCGGTTAGCAACTGGCCTGCTCGCAGCACTGATTGTGGTGGGAAGTGGAATTGGGATTGCCTACGTTACCAACCCTTTTGGTCTCGGCGTAATACACCTCGACCAGCCCAGAATTACCTTTGATTTTTTTGGACCGCATAGTATCTGGGTACTCTCCGATATCTTGGCGCTCTTTTTCATTCTGTGGAATATGAACATCGTCAACTGGTCGAAAGGCGTAGATGGTCAGATGCCGGGGTTTGTGGCAATTGCGTTGGCGTTCATCGGTCTGCTTGCGCTGCGGTTTGTCAATGATCCGGCCCAGCTGGAAACTGCCCAGTTGGCATTTATTGCTTCCGGAGCTTTTGCTGGTTTCTTGCTGTGGAACTTTTATCCGCAACGGATCATGGCCGGCTATGGCGCGGGTTCGTTGGCCGGATACTTTTTGGCAGTCTTAGCGATTTTATCCGGAGCAAAGTTTGCGACGACAGTGATGGTGCTGGCAGTTCCCACAGCCGACGCTGTCTTCACGATTGCCCGCCGAATTATTGCCGGCAAGTCTCCACTTTGGGGTGATCGAGGCCACCTCCACCATAAGCTGCTTGATGAGCTCGGCTGGGGCAGGAAGCGGATTGCAGTTTTCTATTGGCTCACCAGTTTTAGCTTGGGTGTGTTATCTTTAGTCTTGGATACGCGTGGCAAGATTTTGGCAATTGTTGCGGCCAGCGGAGGAGTGTTTGCCTTCTTAGTGTGGGCAAAACTGCACTACCTCAAACGGCAACGGGCAGTATGAAGCACAATGTCTTTTATCTTCTGCTCAAGACCGCTCGCCCCAGGCAGTGGATCAAAAATGTTGCACTCTATGCAGCGCTGATTTTTTCCGGTTTCTTCTTTTATGCGCCCCGCAATGAGTGGCCGTACTTCTTTACAGTCACTTTTGCAGTCATTACTTTCAGTCTGTTGACCTCTGCTGTCTACATCATCAATGACATCATCGATATTGAAGCGGATCGGCTGCATCCCTTTAAACGCAAACGACCTCTGGCATCCGGTCAACTTTCCATCCGAACAGCAGGGATTGCCGTTGCTGTGCTGTTGGCATTAGTGTTGGTTATGTCGCTCTACCTGCACCCATTCTTCCGGATCACCATTAGCGCTTACTTTATTCTGCAGATTCTCTATGCCACGGTCACCAAAAACATTCCCATTTTGGACGTGCTCTCCATTGCCGCTGGCTTCTTACTGCGCATCTACGCAGGAGCAGTAGTGGTCGACCTGCACATGGACGTCTGGTTCTTGTTGACCGTGATCTCAGCGTCTCTGTTCTTGGCTGTCGGCAAACGGCAAAGTGAGCGGACACTGCTGACCGGCAAAAACCTGCCCGAGAGCGAGTTGACCGTAGAAAAGGTCAAAGGGTTAGGCAAAACGCGTAAAACACTCAAGAACTACAGCCAACGACTGCTGGATCAGTACACTGCTATGTTTGCCAACTCCACTTGGTTGACCTATGCCCTATTCGCGTTTCAGCGGGACAACATTCGCCCTGAGGGTGGACTGCTGGAAGTCTATACACTACTACCTCGGACGCTCCGTTCCGAGAAGCTGCTGATGCTGACTGTTCCGTTTGTGATCTTCGGCGTGATGCGCTATCTACTGTTAATCTACGAGGATAATCAAGGCGAATCTCCGGAAAAAGTTTTGCTGCGGGATAAGCCGCTTCTGACTACTGGCTTCTTATTCGGACTTGTCACACTTGTCGTTCTCTACGTGGTTGGATAATCTATATACTTGTGAAAACTTGGGTCGAAAAAAACTACAAGCTCTGTCTGATTCTTCTTTGTTTGTTTGCCTTTGTGGTCCGCTTTTATCGAGTCGGTGAGATCCAAAGCTATATCTTTGATGAGGTCTATCATGCGGTCACTGCCAAGCTGATCGCCCGCAACGACCCTCGTGCCTACGAATGGTGGAATCCGCCAATTGAGCCAAATACCGCCGTTGACTGGCTACATCCGCCTTTAGCGAAGTACACTCAGGCAGTCGGCATCAAAGTCTTTGGGGAGACGCCGTTCGGGTGGAGGATCAGCTCTGTTCTCTTTGGCACGGCAGTGATTTATCTGACTGCTCGACTAGGTGAGTATCTCTTTAAGAGTAAAACCATAGGTCTTCTTGCTGGCATGTTGGCTGCGTTCGATGGTCTTCTGCTCGTTCAATCGCGACTAGCCATGAACGATGTCCACGTCACCTTCTTCCTGCTGCTGACTTTCCTGACTTATGCATGGTATCGCCGCTCACTGCAACGGGTGATCAATAAACCTCAACAGTTGGCAGCCCAAAAGTCATCACTGCGAAAAAAGTTGTTATTGGCAGTGGTTTGTGCTGGCCTGTCGATGGGAACCAAGTGGTCGGGTCTGTTTGGCTTGGGCGTGATCTGGGCCTTTGAGTTCCTGTTCCTGATTACTGAGCTGAACAAGATTGCGCCGACGACCAAAAAAGCAGTGAATACGATTATTGGCCGAGTACTGCTGTTGGTGGTCTTGCCTTTTTCCATCTACGTGTTGTCGTATACCCACATGTTCTTACAAGGCAAAACACTTGTCTGTACGTCTGACCTCATTCAGAACGGCTCATGTTACTGCAGTCAGGAGTCTTCCGGTTGGGTTAATGCCTTGAAAGCCATCTCCGGCGGAGACGGTAATGGGTGGGAACGGCTGGAAGCTCGCGGGGGATGCAAGCGGTTAATCTCTCACTTTTCGGAACTTCATCATCAAATCTGGTGGTATCAGACTACCCTTAAGGCGACACATGCATACCAATCGCGGCCACTTCAGTGGTTTTTGAACTTGAGACCAGTCTGGATGTACGTCAAGTACGATGACGGTAAAGTGGCTAACATTTATGCCCAAGGGAATACTGCGCTTTTCTGGATCGGTGACCTGGCTATCTTTGCCACGCTGTTTTTATTAGCCAGGTATTCAGTCCAACAGCTCACCCAGAAAGTGAGTGTTAAATCCAAGAAGGCGCTGGAGATCTTGACACGGTGGATCAGAGCGCTGACTGACTTTGATACTGCCCACGGTGCACTGTTTTTCTTAACATTTGCTTACTTTGCAGTCTGGCTGCCGTGGCAGACCTCTCCGCGGATCATGTTCTTTTACCACTACACTCCGGCGGTACCATTACTGGCTATCAATCTAGCCTACTGGATGAACAGGTTGGCTGCTTACCGGGTTGGCCGATGGATCTCAGCTGCAATACTTTTTTCAGTGGCCCTGGTCTTCGTTGTTTTCTTTGCCAACTGGACCGGCCTAACCGTTTCGGCCAAAATGGCGAATGAAGTTTATTTTGCAATTAAGAGTTGGAAGTAAGGAACTTCAGCTCGCGGATCTCTGTCATCACGTCGCTAATCAGTGTCTTCAACAGTTCGACGTCCTCGTCGAGAAGAGGCAACTCCCGAGTTACGAACTTCCCATCACGATCTGGCTCAACAAACTCAAACACTCCGTTCGTCACCTTGCCGGCAAATGTTCTGTCCAATTGAAGCAGCAGTTTGTAAAAAAGGGCTTGGCGTTTGAGAACTCCACGGATAGGTTCAGGCAACGCTAGCTCCCGCGCTGAGTAGTCCGCCGTTCCCACTTTTCCTTCAATCTCATTGAGAGTCTTTCCCCGACCAGTTTTATAGTCCACTACCCGCACGGTCTTGAGCGTAGTGTCGATCCAGTCCACCCGGTCTATCCGACCAGTCAGCCGGATATCACCCAACATAGTGGTGCTTGTTCCGTAACCGAAGAACTTTTCTAGGAAAATCGGCTTTGTCTCAGCAATAGGACGTTGCAAGTACTGCCGAAGTACTTCATAGCCTCGCTCCAGCCTCAGTTCAAACTCTGCTTGGGGCAGGCTCTGTTGTTCCAGGATTTTCTTGAAGTGCACAAGTACATCACGTTCGTTCGGAACTACCTGCGTGTCCAGCCAGCCACGATAGACATGCTCCAGCGCGGCATGCATAGCCGTTCCGTAAGCTAAACGGGCGTCGGGTCTCTCTGGTACTTTCAGCAGATACTTTTTGAGAAACTCTTCCGGAGAGTGTAGATAGGTATTCAACGCAGAGACCGAGAGCGGCATCTCTGCAGTAATCTGTCGCAGCCACTCCTTCTCTCGTGTACTCCAGTCAACCAATGGCTCAGGTGGGGTGATCTTTTTCAGGAACGAAACCATCTTCGGCTCATCTACTTGGAACTCTTTGGATTCTTTATACTCTGCAGGCACTTCTTCCAAAAAGAGACTGCCCAGCACTTGTTTCGTGTTCTGACCGCTTAAGACTGTTTCCGGATAGCTGATACAGATCTGTTTCTTGGCTCTGGTTAACGCCACGTAAAAAAGCCGTCTGTCATCATCAAGCAGATTCTCCGGCGCTTGGAGGTCAAAGTGAAGAACACCACTGGGTAACGGCAGCGAGCGCCCGCCACGTGCATTACCCCACTTGCCGTCGTTACACTGAATCAGGAAAACATAGTCCCACTCTTGGCCCTTGGCTTTGTGGGTGGTGGAAAAAGTAACACCCTCTTCCTTAACCACTGACAGATCGACCGGCACCGCCAACTGGTGCTCCATCATCGTCTGAATGATCTCCAAAAAGGAGTCCAAGTTGAGCTTCATCCCGTTCGAGTCTAACTGTCGAACGAACTGGAGCAAGCTATTAACCTGTTCCAGGAGGAGAAGCCGCTCTGGCTGTGCCGCTGCCCAGTCCAAAAAGCCGGACTCCTGGGTCACCCCCTCCAGCCAGTAACAAAACGGCTGATTGGGCTCATCACCTCCCCACTCGACCAGCCGTTCAAAAAAATCTTCATACAGTCCAAAGTCCAGCTGGGTAAGATCAGTCGTCTCTGAAAGTTTGATCACTTCGGAAAACCCTCGACGAACGAGCTCATAGACCGACGCATTCATCTTTCCTGCTGCTCGTAATAGCTTCATCGTCACTACCCGCTCAAACTTCCACCACGGCGCGAAAAGCAGCTCGGCCAGCTCGGGTCCCTCAGTTCCACTTCGCAAGTCCAGAACTGTTCGCAGTAACAGAAAAAGCTGTTGTAGCGCTGGGCTCTGTAGCGCGTCTTGTTTGTTTTCAACGGAAACGGAGATGCCGTGTTTACTAAAGATCTCCTGGAGCAGGACTCCGTCTGCATTATTGCGATATAGAACTGCAATTTCCTGGGGACTGACTCCCTTATCCAGCAGTGCCTGAACCTGTTCGACCACAAACAGCTGTTCGTGCTGCTCAGTCGGCATCGCAGTCACATGAATGACAGTCTGCTGAGTCTTAGGTAGTTGACTGTGCAGAGGCTTGCTCAAACCTTCACTCAGCGCATGAAGTGTTTCTGCTGGAACGTGATCAGTCCGGAGGACGTTCTCCAGTTTGGGATTATGCTGAATCACGTCAGCGGCGGCATCATAGATCTGCTGCGGGCAGCGGTATCCTTGCTTGAGTGTAATCACTTCTGCGCTGGGATAGCGGTGCAGAAATCCCAACGTATTCTCCAGCGATGCGCCTTGAAAGCGGTAAATGGACTGGTGGGGATCACCCACGACACACAGATTCGCAGCCTCACCCCAATATGATGCCAGCAGGTCAACCACTTTATTTTGGGCTGCGTTGGTGTCCTGGTACTCGTCAACCAGGATGTAGAGAAAACGCTCCTGATACTCTGTCAGTAGCTCCGCCGAGTTTTGAAAAGCCTCGACTACAAAACAGATCATGTCGTCATAGTCATAACGGCGTCGCTCTGTGAGCAGTTCCTGATACCTTTGGAAGACGACACCTATCTCCGTCATCTTGGCCAGCTCTTTTTCCCGTTTACTGCGAGCCGTTTTCTTCAGCTCTTCTTTTTCTCCGTCAAAGACTTCCTGTTCTTCTTTGACCAGCTGCTGGTACTGCTCCACGGAGATTCCTTCACGTTTTAAGTCTGAGATAGTTTTGATTAAGGTTCGCAAGTAATGGAACGGTGAGTTGATAGTCCGCAAGTTGGTCAAGGGCAACGTTTGCAGAAGATGTTCAAAAATTTGGAACTTTTCGATGTCACTGAGTGGCTGACTGTTGAGTGGAATCGGGAAGTACTCCGGGTAGTTACGAATCACGTCATCACAGAAGGCGTGGAAGGTCTCAATGCGAACCCGGTAGGCTTCGGTGCCGAGGAACTGGATCAACCGCTGCCGCATAGTATGGGCACCTGATTCTGTAAAAGTGAGAGCCAGAATACTTGGCGCGGAGGTATCGGTTCTTTTGAGAATATTAGCAATTCGGATCGTCAATACTTGTGTTTTACCCGTTCCCGGGCCAGCAACGACCATTAGCGGTCCGTCGATCGTATCAACGACTTTTTTCTGTTGAGGATTGAGTGAGGCATAGGCCTCTTCAAAGGGTGTTGCCATGGGCAGAGTGTAACGCGCTTTCCTCGGGAGGTCTACAGAAGCCCTAAAGCTTTCTGTACCAGCAGCAGATA
>JACFOI010000005.1:31440-57072 GCA_019454415.1 Patescibacteria group bacterium
CAGATACAAAAAGGCCAGTTAGTGGTGCTAACTGGTCTTCTTTTTTTGCCCAGAGGAGGCAAGGCTATTGACCGTTTGCTGCTGCAAGGATCATGAGCGTGCCGCCAATGAGCATTACCGGGAGAGCAATCAGCTCCGAGACGTTGGCCGCCACGCAGCCGACTCCCAAAGCTTCAAACACCAGTCCCAGCTTGAGGACGTGTCGACACGCCCACCTTTTGGCTTTCGATAACAAGATTATTGTCTCCTTTGATAAGCCAGGCCATATATTCTAGGCCTCCCAAATTGGTGTGTCAACAGTATGTATTGTAAGAAAAAGTCGAGAAAGGGCTTATGTCGTGACCCGTCCTACAATTCGTCGAAGTCCCATAGTTTTATTAAGTACGGCAGATATGCTCGTACTAATAACAACTGTAAGAAAGGTATTGAGCAGGACATAGACGACCAAGTTCGGCATAGCAGGGTTGTCGGCAGTGATCCCAAAAAACTTATTCAGGGCATCAATAACCATCGGGTGCACCAGATAGACACCGAAGCTAACCATGGCTAACCACTTGAGGAATCCTACCAATCGAGGGTTTCCGGAAAACCAGCTCGGTACTTGGACTGTCATTAACAGCACGAACGCCGAAACAGCCATCAATACTACTCCGAGGCTGAGGTACTCTTCTGGATAACTCACCCCTCCGATGTAGAGTATGTCGTTACCTTGGATATGCTGGGCCAAGCTCCAGTAGCCCAGCCCGACAGTCAATCCAAACCCCAGCACAAATATTCCACCTAACTTGGACCAGTACGACTTGAGTACTTCTGTATGCAACCGCACCCAATAGCCCAGCAAAAAATAGCCGATCCATAGCACCCAAGTCGTGTAGGTATTAAAGACGTCACCCACCCGCAAGCTGAAGTACCTGGCGATCATGGCAACGACTGCATTGAGAAAGAAAAAAGTAATTAAGTATCTGGACAGTTTTTTGTCTTTGCCCGTAAAAACGAGCTGGAAAAGCGGGATCAGTGCATATAAAAAGGCCAGAATTACCAAGAAATAAAGGTAACTGTAGGTATTTTTGCTTAACGCATCTACCAGCGACCAGTAGTTAAACTCGTTACCACGTAAGTAGGCTGCTATGGCGCGGTAAACATACCAGATCAGGTAAAAACTCAGCAACGGGACAACGACTCTGTTCCAAGTCCGTTTCAGATTGGTGGAGATGTCAGTTGGTTTGCCTAAGACTAAGTAGCCGCTCAGCATCACAAAAAGTGGCACACTCATCCGAAAAAGGCAGTTAAGCAGAAAAGCCACCCACCAGAATGTTCCGCCGAAAAAATCCGGTCTGGCATAAATAGGATTCAGCAAGTGGATGCCAACTACGGCAAAAAGGGCGAAGACCCTGACGATGTCGGCATTAATGATGTACGTTTTCACTATCTTAGTTGTAGCACACTCTCCTATGGTAATTCCGATTACGGCACTGCACATGTAGATTTCTCTATGCTATTGATGCACAATAGTTGAAGGAAATTATGGAAAATACCTTGCCCACTCAAACAAATCCCTCAGTAGATACCCCAAAAGATTCGTCGTCTCCGCAGTCTCCCGTTGCTTCCTCTCCGGTAGCCGCTGCATCGGGCGCTGTGGCCGGAAAGCCACCGGCAGAATGCGAGGGAAAAATTATCTGTGGAAAGTGCATCAAAGGTGGCATTCCTTTGAAAAGAGAGTTCCTTTCTTTTCTGGTGATCTTTTTGGTGGGAGCGTTGACTGCCCTGACTGTTTTCTACGTTCAGGCTAAGCGTGAGGTTTTGACTCTCTCTAGAGCAGCCGCCCAGCCTGCAGCAGCTGCCCCGGCTGCTTCTGCGTCACCAAGCGCTTATCCTGCTTCAAAAGAGCGAACCTACGCTACCACAATTCAGCTCCCAGCCCCAAACACCACTGGCGGTATCCCACTCAATCGGGCCATCGCTACCCGACGAAGTCGTCGCGCGTACGCAGATCAGCCAGTGAGCCTCAGTGAACTCTCACAACTGCTCTGGGCTGGTCAGGGAATCACTGATCCTGAAACTGGGAAACGAGCTGCTCCTTCTGCTCGAGAGTCCTATCCTATGACCATCTTTGTGGTTGTTCGCAATGTCACTGGTCTTGAACCGGGACTGTACGAGTACCTGCCAAAGACTCACTCCCTCGGCAAGATGAGCGTCAGTAACGTCTCGACCGCCATGAAAGATGCTGCCGTTCAGGAAGGCGCGTTACAGTCACCCGTTGCGTTCTTGATTAGCACTTCATTCGGCAACTATCAGGCTAAGACGAAGTCGACCACCGTAACCGCTACGTATATGGAGGCAGGACACATTAGTCAAAATATGTACCTGGAAACTGAGTCACTTGGGATGAGTACCGTGACCATGGCAGGCTTTGATAGTAATAAAGTCACCACAGCACTTCAGATAGATCCAGCTGAAACAGTTCTGTACATCATGCCATTTGGACATACTGCGCCTGAAGCAGAAGAAGAATAAAAAATGAAGACACGCACACTCGTACTGGCTTTATTTATTGCGTTGAGCGCCTGGGCGCTGAGTGCCTCCCCCATCCTGGCTCAAAACCGAGTCTTTACGCTGGAAGAACTCTCTCAGTACGATGGCAAAGACGGCCACCCGGCCTACTATGCCTATGAAGGAGTCGTCTACGACGTTACCAATAGTCCGCTCTGGAAGCTCGGTCAACACTTCGGACATCAAGCTGGTCAAGATTTGACCGGTAGGCTGGAGGGCGCTCCTCACGGTGACGATGTGGTGAAAGCCATGCCGGTCGTTGGAACACTGGGGTCAGGGGAGCAGTCAGCAGCGCCTGCGTCGATCATGCCCTCCCCTGCCGCAGCCACAGTATCACCAGCCGCCCAAGTCCCGCAGACTGTCCAGCAAACGCAACCCCAAAAACCGTGGTATGAGGGCAGGATCAGAATTCTGGGAATCAGTATCGTCGGTTGGAGTGGGATTTTGTTGGCGATCGCTTTTGTCCTAAACTTCGCGACCTGCTTTGCTCTACCGTGGAGTAAGTTTCCGCTTCCGTGGAGCGGCAGTCGACCCGGCCCGGATAAGCTGGATACCGTGCCCACACATAAACCTTGGGCAAGTATCCATAAACAGTTCGCCTGGGCCACTGTTATCTTGGGAGTCATCCACGGCGTATTGGGACTTTTACAGATCTTGGGTTTTTATCTCTAAATTAAACGCCAGTTCTCTGGTCTACGAGTCCACCTAGGTAGTCTGCTTGGTAGACCAAACTACCGTTACGGGTAATCTGTTCGCGACCGGTGTAGCGCTCAACTGTTCCCTGCCAGTCATTTGAATAAAGATACTCACCATGCCGGAGTTGCCGCGGCCCGCGGAAAGGAGCCTCAGATGGCATCTGCTGGAGTGCTTCTCGCAAGACAGTGTAGACCTCATCTGGATTTACCCCTTCCACCACCCAGCCATAGTAGACCATCAGCCAAACTGGTTTGTGTTCGTGGAAAACAACTAGACGACCACCATACGGCTCACCACCAAAAAAGTTGTCGTGCGAACGGAAGTTGCCCTGTGTGTACTCGATAGTGGTCGAGCCGTCGTGTTCCTTGACCCACTCTTTTTCTTGACCACCAGCGTAACCAGTTTGGTTGGATTCGAGGAGGAAGGAGCAAAGATCGTCAATGTTCATTTTTCTGTAAGTGATGGGAGCCGACGAGGCTGGACTCGTAGACGTTTTTACACTCCTCTGCTAGGACTCCTCTGGTCACCTCAAACTTAAACTTAGGCTGTTGAAAGAACGAAGGTAAATGTTGTTGTAAGTCTAAGCAGCCACTATGGTCAAGGTCGATACCCGTTACCACTCGATTAATCTTCATCATCACAATTGCTCCAAAACACATTGGGCAAGGCTCGTATGTCGTATAGAGGACAGCTTTTCCTTTGTGTTTTTCCAGCTCATCTTTGGCACGCAACAGCACCTTCAATTCAGCATGGGCTAAACGAATACTTTCGGTGTACCCCGTGTTATGTTCACGCCCCACAATCTGTCCATCAATGACAAGCACGCAGCCCATTGGCCAGTTGCCTTCTTTGCCGGCAATCTTGGCTTCTTTCAGTGCTTCCCGCATGAACTGTTCGTCTGTAGCGAGGCTGTTTTTTTTCATCTCTTTACATATCCTTTTTAATAAGTTGATAAAGCTCTTGATAGAGAATCTGAGCGGTCAAAGCATTGCCAGAGATGTTGAAATGGGTGTCTCGTGGCTGATAGAGATTTTGGACGGAACTGGCCTGAAAGTAAGGAAGTAAATCAATGTAATAAAGCTGCTGACTGTCAAAGAAAGCACGTAGTTTTTTTTGGGGAAGCGCAATATCCGTGGACTCACTGGGCAGATCAAAGAGCACTTTCCTGAACAGCTCCTGATCAACTTGCATTTCATCGGGGACAATCATGAAAACCAAGCGAGTTGAAGAATGATTATCCACATCTGTCTTAATTTTATTCAGGAAGTACTCTACTTTGGGGAGTTCCTTTGCGTATAAGGCTTCATTCTTTTCAAAAAGAGGCCGTTTGTAGGCGAGCAGGTTCAGGTAGCCCTGCTCATCAAAAGTCGCCAGATCAGCTGAGTACTGATCAATGCCTTGACCAGTGTAAGTTCCCAGGGTTTGCCCACCGCCAGCATCGGCTACTTGAGTGGCAGGTAAACGAACCCCGGTATGTTGGAGCACTTTGAACGTATTGGTCAATAGAGCTAGCGATTTCCAGTTTTGTGTCTGTCCTTGAATGGTCTGGCGATCGGCCAAGGTGTCCTCATAGAAGTCGTTGCCCACATACACTGAAACTAGGATCAGATCAGGCTGGTAGCGCAGAGCTTCAAGAGCAACCAGACGTTCGTAAATGGCCACGCCGACCGCCGGAAGTCCTAAGTTAATGACTTCTACCCTCTTAGGCAGATCCTGATTGAGCTTCTCTTCGAGCAAGCGAATGAAGTGTTGTTTATAGGGAACAACCCCAACTGCAAATGAGTCACCGACCAGAACGATCCGGTAGACTGAAGGGTCCTTCTTATACTGATGTTCCGGTGAAAGGAACCCCTTCGAGTTGACAATAAACCCATTAATCAGCGAGCCGGGGGGAAGAAGCTTGTGGGTAGCTGCTTGAAGTTCATCCAGGTTTTGAATCTTTTCGATACTCTTTGTTTCGTACGGTGTTTGAGTAAGTTGGGAGAGTTTATACGAATGCGGAAGTAGAGCCCGCAACACAAATTCGAGACTGATGAGCGTTACTCCAAGAGTGAAAACGCTCACTACCGTTAGTAGAAGAAGTTTCCGCTTGTCGGGCATACCTTAACATACTATCGTGACACAAAAAGGAAAACTGTGTCGGGGAGACAGGACTCGAACCTGCGACCACTCGCACCCCATGCGAGCATTCTAGCCATCTGAACTACTCCCCGATTTAAAATATTTCAAAAATCCGACTCAATTGTGACACTGTTCCTACAGTTCTTGTAAGAAGGTCTTGCTATTTTACTCGTAATTCTACAGTATTAGTACTGCCCAAACGAGAAAGAAATCCGAAACTTCGGAAACCTGCCCAAGAAAAGGAGTCTATGGCAAAAGCAACAGCTGCTACCCCAGAACCCAAGGCTGACGGCGGGCGCGCACAGGCGGTCAACGTCGCTATTCAGCAAATTGAGAAGCAGTTCGGCAAAGGTTCAATCATGAAGATGGGAGAAAGTGTCAATAATCTTGGCCAAATTCCCAGTATCTCGACCGGCTCTCTTGCCCTCAATTTGGCACTTGGAATCGGCGGCTTTCCCCGCGGCCGGATTGTAGAAATCTACGGACCTGAAGCGTCAGGTAAAACAACGATCTGTCTCCATGCTATTGCGGAAGTACAGAAAGCAGGCGGCGTGGCTGCCTTCATTGACGTCGAGCATGCCCTTGATCCGATTCGTGCCCAAAATATCGGCGTAAATACCGACAATCTATTTATCTCTCAGCCCGATTATGGCGAGCAAGCCCTTGAGATCGCTGAAACACTGATTCGTTCAGGTGGGTTTGACATTATTGTCGTCGACTCCGTCGCTGCCCTGGTACCCAAGGCAGAAATTGAGGGTGAGATGGGTGACCCCCAGATGGGGCTCCAGGCTCGGTTAATGTCGCAGGCCATGCGCAAGCTGACTGCAGCAATTAACAAGACTAAAACCCTGGTCATCTTCACCAACCAGCTGCGGATGAAGATCGGTGTCATGTTCGGTAATCCGGAAACGACCACTGGTGGCAACGCGCTCAAGTTCTACGCCTCTCAGCGACTTGATATTCGGAAGATTGGGAACATCCAAGAAGGCGACCAGATTGTCGGCAGTCGCCATCGGGTCAAAGTCGTCAAGAACAAGCTCTCCCCGCCGTTCAAGATCGCTGAGTTCGATATGGATATTAATGGCATCTCTCGAGAGGGTGACGTGGTAGACATCGGTAGTGACAAGGATGTCATCGAGAAAAGCGGCAGTTTCTATAAGTACAAAGGGCAAGTTATCGGCCAGGGCCGCGAGGCGACCAAAGAATACTTAAAGGACAATCCGCATGTCATGAAGGAAATCGAGCGCGGAATCTGGGAGAAAGTTAAACCGCAAGTCAAAGCTGCCCGAGAAGCTGCAGCGACAACTGAGTAGTTCTTTTACTCAATTTTCACCACCAGAAGTAATTTTGGACGTATCATCCCCATCTTTCTGATGGGGATGTTCGGTTTTTCTTCCTGATCCTACCTCTGGAAAACCGGTCCTATAGCATTGACTCAGCCATAAAAAACTGTACAATCAGAGTATAGAAACCTAGTTATTGTAAAAACTACGTGAGAAATAGCGGAACCTACATTTTTTTTAGTATGAATTGCTCTTCAGTAGAAGTTAGCCATACACGCACATCCCCCTGCTTGTCAGACCGGGGTACGCCTCCGCTGCGGTTCCAGTAGTTTTGCAATGACGAAGTACATCTGATCTTTGAAAAGACAGAATTGGAGTACTATGTCATTTTTTGGAAACCTTTCAAACTTGTTTGCCAACGGCAAACAGCCGAGTGGTCAGCCTGGTCAAAACCGGGTCCGTCCTCAACTCTCTCAACCACAGAAAACCCAGGTGCCTGCTCAAGGCCACAAACCTCAGCAACCTTCTGCCCCTCAGCGTCCCGGAAAGCAGCCACAGAAGCCAATGCCGATTCGGCCGGCCTCTCCGCTCCCCCAACCACAGCAGCCAAAAGTTGATGTGGTGGCAGTTGATAACCAAGCTGTTGTCCGCGAAGCACAGGCTCGTGCCCGCGAGATCATCGTCGAGGCCAAAGACGAGGCATTGGCGATCCGCACCAAAGCGGAGCAAGAGACTCAGCAGCTTCGTAAGTCACTGGCTGATCAGCAACGCTCACTTGATCAGAAGATCGATCGGATCGATGCCCGGCTGTCACAGTTGGATGAACGTGATCAGCAGTTAGATAAAACCCGACGTGATCTACAGGAACAGCGCCAACAGCTGGAGCAGTCTAGACAGCAAGTCTTAGAACGTCTGGAGTCTGTCTCTGGGATGACCCAGGATGAAGCCCGCACTGCATTGCTTGAGAGCTTGGAGAAAAAGTTAGCCAAAGAGATGGCAACTTTCATCCGTCAGAAAGAAGAAGAAGCCAAGAATGAAGCACAAGATCGTGTGAAAGAGATCTTGGTTGATGCAATGAAGCACGGCGCTACCGACTATGTGGCTGAATACACCGTCTCGGTTGTCCAGCTGGCATCTGAAGAAGATAAGAGTCGAATTATTGGAAAGGCTGGCCGGAACATCCGCACCTTTGAGCGTGTAACCGGTGTAGACGTCGACTTAGACGTCTCCCCGACTGAAGTTCGCCTATCTTGCTTTGACCCTGTTCGCCGTGAGATCGCCCGGATTTCGCTGGAGCGCTTGGTCAAAGATGGCCGGATTCAGCCTGCTCGGATCGAAGAGATCGTCAAGAAGGTTTCCACCGAACTTGACCGGATCATGTTCGAGGAAGGCAAAAAGCTCTGCCATGAGGTAGGCGTCTACAACCTGCCTGCCGAATTGATGCAGCTACTCGGTCGTTTCAAGTATCGTTTCTCATATGGTCAGAACTTGATTGCGCATACCTTGGAAGAGACCAAGATTGGTATCAAACTCGCCCATGAACTTGGTCTTGATGTCAATATCGTCAAACTTGGCTGTCTGCTCCATGACATCGGGAAAGTTAGTCCGGATGAAGAGGGTAGCCATATTGAGCTGGGCGTGAAGATCGCCAAGAAGTATGGCCTGCCAAAGGCCGTGATCGACTGTATCGCTCAACACCACGAGGACGAGCCTTTCAGCAGTCCCGAGTCGATGATCGTCTACATCTCTGACGCCATCTCCGGTGCCCGTCCGGGTGCTCGGTACGAAAACTACGAAGAGTACGTTCAGCGACTGGAAAAGCTCGAAACAATTGCTACCGAGTATCCGGAAGTTGATCATGCCTTTGCTATTCAGGCTGGTCGCGAAGTTCGTGTCATGTTGATTCCTGAGAAGTCCAAGGATGACGACGTTCAGGTCTTGGCCATGAAGATCCGGGACCGCGTCAAGAACGAGATGACTTATCCTGGAACGGTAACGGTGACAGTGATTCGCGAGACCAGAAATCAGCAAGTCGCAGCCTAGTCGTTGGCCAAGAAGTGCTACAATGAAAGAGAACTATGCGTGATGCCTTACTTATCGCCCAAATTGTTGTCTCCATCTTGTTGACTGGAGCCATCTTGCTGCAAGCACAAGGTTCCGGCTTCGGAACCACTTGGGGCGGCGGCGGTGAAACCTACCACACCAAGCGTGGTGTTGAGCGAGTTGTCTTTATCCTGACGATCATCGGGGTTGTTATCTTTGCAGCTCTCTCAATTGCCAACTTAGTGGTTCGATCCTAACTGCACTTCGCAGCATGAGAAAATTTTACTGGTACATCTCTACTTTTTTTCGCAAGCACGGTATCGTCGTTTTAGCGTCGGTGGTTGGCGCAGTTTTGCTGTTCTCGGTCTTCTTACCGTTTGTGATTCAGAAGGTCAACTTCAAGCCTAAACGTTTCATCGGGGTCGTGGGTTTTTACACCTTAGACAACCTTCCGTCTGAGATTCAGGAAAAGTTGAGTAATGGGCTTACCCGTCTTAATCCGGATGGCTCTGCCATCGGCAGCTTAGCTGAGCGATGGATCATTGAAGACGACGGCAAAACGTATCGTTTTCTCCTGCGTCAAAACGTCCTCTGGCAAGACGGCACGCCTGTCACGCCGGAAGATTTGGACTATAACTTCAAAGACGTCCAAATCATCACCAATCCAAATGAGATTATCTTCAAGCTGCCGGACCCATTTTCACCGTTTCCAACTGTTGTCTCCCGGCCAGTCTTTCGTAATACCACAGAGCCGTACCTCTATTTCTTCAGCCGACGCAAGATTATCGGCACTGGTCAGTACCAACTGGTTCGCTATGATGAACGGGAGGGCGGGGGTCGTCTCACCGAAGTTACCCTCGAAGGTCCACAGGACCGCCTGATCTATCGATTCTATGTCACCGAAGACGATGCCATCGCCGGTTTTGAACGCGGGGAGGTCGATGAACTGCCCAACTTCTCCAGTCCTGGCCAACTAGCCAACTGGCCGCGAATCGTGATTGATCAGACCCTGGACAAGCATACTTATCTGGGTGTCTTTTTCAACCTCAATGATGATGTCTTCAAAAGTAAAGAGCTCCGGCTGGCACTCAACTACGCTACCGAGAAACCTGCTAGTGAGGTACGGGCCTATGGTCCGATTAGTCCTTTGTCCTGGGCATATGCTGACGTCTCCAAGATCTATGACTTTGACAAAGAACGCGCAATTGAGCTGCTGCTCTCGCCCAATGGCCTGCCTCAAACTCCCTTAAAATTTACACTGACTACCACCTCCAACTTCCTTGGGGAAGCAGAGCGCATCCGTTCTATCTGGCAACAGATCGGTGAAGAAGCCAGCGTCGTTTGTCAGAAAAGCAGTGATATTAAAGATAAAAACCTCTGTGATAATCTGAATATGGAAATTGATGTCTCGGTCAATAACTACCCTGACACAAGCAACTTCCAAGCACTATTGATCGGACAAACAATTCCTGCTGATCCAGATCAATACTCACTCTGGCATAGCGGACAGCCGACTAACTTCACTGGCTATCGGAATACGCGCATTGATAGCTTGCTGGAACGAGGCCGCCAAACCGACGACCAGCGCCGTCGCATCGAAATTTACACTGACTTCCAACAGTTTTTCTCAGAAGATCCGCCAGTGATCTTTCTGAGATTTTTGGATCGCTACGATATCCGGCGACCATAGACTTGCCGGGAATTTTGACCCGTAAGCTTCCTGAAAAAACACCCTACTTGGAAAATCTTTTATAGCCCGCGCATCTTCTTGCGGAGGAACTCAAACCCGCGGACAACTTGGTAACCAACGCTGAGCGGTAAATCATGGGCCGGCAGGTACTGCACCTCTTGACCACCAAAACCGCGTTTAAACAGTGAAACGCCGGCAAATCGGTGTTCTGGTTGATCCTGGGGAGCAATGCCCCAGAAGTTGTATCGAAGTCCTCCCTGGGACTTGGCCCAGCGGATCGCCGCCCACTGGCAAGCATACGAGCCGGGCAACCGATCATTGTCCGGAGTAGACACGCCATAGTGATAGACCGCTTCTTGATGATAGAAAATGATAAAGGCGGAGGCCAACAACTTTCCCTCATAGAAGGAATGGAAAAGGCGAACTTGATGATCCTGAGCAAAGGTCACAAACTGCTCGTACAAAAATTGATAGCTGAATGGGACAAAGTGATGTTTTTTAGCCAAGACTAACTGGTGTTCATAGAACGCCTGAATCTCTGCCGGATCTTCGGACTGTTTAATCTCAACTCCCAGCTTCTCTGCACGCCGCACTTCATAACGCGTATTCTTTCTCATCTCAGCCAGCAGCTCCTCCTCCGACTTGGTCAAGTCGAGCTGGAGCGTCAGGTCGGCAGTCAGGTGCATCGGTGACTCTTGTAGTCCCAGCTGCGCGACTTTCTGACGCAGCTCCGGCGAATCAATCTCTTGTGGTCTGATACGAATAAACTGACAGCCTTCCTGCTCAGCCAGCTGTCGCAAGGCGGTAAAGATCGCGCCTAAGTGTTCTGCATTCTGCCAGTCCACCAGTGGTCCGCCCGCGACGGTCAGGTATGTTCCTCGCTTAGCCTCTTCTTTGACGGTCAGAGCTGCACCAACCTGCCGATCATTCTCAAAAAGTCCGAGCGTGAAGGTCTTTTTCCCCAGCTTTTGATGAAAGACTCCCCAGTTCCACGACTGTAAAAAGTTCGCTTCAGGTCGTTCTGCTAGGAAGGCCTCCCAGTCCTGTTTTGACTCGACCAGTTGTGTCTGCAGTGACATATTAACTCACTATACTTTCTTGAATTGCTTGGACGATACGCTCAGCGTCCGCTACTGAAATCTTGCCATGCGTCGGTAAGTTGAGCAAGCGATCGGCAGTGAACTCGGCCACCGGACACTGTCCTGCTTGATAGAGGCTCGGATAGTTGAGTGACCCTGAATCCACAACTTTGCGATACCATCGATCGGTCAAGTGAATCTCGCGAGCAGCCAGAGCTGCAAGCGTCTGCTGCAGCTGTCCGGTGGAGTCAAACAGCACTGGGACTCGCAGATGAATGTCCTGCTGGAGCTGCTCTTTCCTGATAAAGCAGCTGACGCCCGGAATACTTTGCAACGCTTCATGATAGATCAACGCTAGCTGGCGCCGATGAGTCAGCTGTTCTTCCAAGTGATCCAGCTGCCACAAAGCGAGCTGGACGTATCCGGCCGGTAACCGCGTCGGATGTTGGACTGCTGTCGCAATCGGTGAGGTCAATCGACCGGTCAGCTTTGCCAACTTGAAAATGAGCCGACCCAATCCCAGCTGATGAGTTTTCTGAATCATCGCAGTCAGGCCGGGATAGGCCAACTCTTTTTTGACTACATCCATGGGTGGAAACTCACTAGGTTGTAGCTTCGTCAGCCAGTGTCGTGCGTCTGCACCTAACTTTTCCCAATATGCTTGGGTATAGACTACGGCACCACCCGAAACAGCATCGATGACTTTATCTCTGCCAAAGGAACAGATGACGGCATCACTCGATAAACCCAGTTCTAGTTCATCACGATCACTCGCTCCAAAGCTTTGGGCCAGATCTTCAATCAATAGCAACTTATGCTTAGCACAGAATGCGCGGGTCTCTTCAACCGAGTTGGCATATCCTAACAGGTGTTGGAGAAAGACGACTTTCGGTTCCACATTCAACTCTTTGGCACGGTGTAGTCCGGCTTCAAGTGTTTGTAGAGATGGTCCAAGCGTCCCCTCTGCGATGTCCACATAAATTGGCGTCAGTCCAGCCCTGAGAATGCCTTCCTCAATCGCATGACAGGCCAGTCCTTGGGTTAACACACCGCCCTGCGGAGTCTGCTCTGCAATCGGGCGCAGGACTAGCTCAATCGCGTCACGGCCTTTGTACGTCAAAACCACGTCACCATCAAAATGATTCTGCAGTCTTTCCCTAAGCTGCTGAGATAACTCTTCCTGGCTGCGTGTCGGATCAGACTGGAACGCCGCTCCACTCTCAATGAACTCCTCGGGGTAGTTTGATCCTAAGCTATTAAAGATAGGCTTTGCCATATTAGACTGCCTTTCCCTTCAACATGCCGAGTTGTGTTTCCAGAATTTTGGGCACTTTCCCTTCCAGAAGGACAACGGTGTCTTCGTTTGTGTGTGCTAGGAGGACCTGGGCTGCGGAAAGATCTTTCACCAGTTCCTGTTCAAAGACTTCCGCAAACTCATCCAGACCGTCAATCCCGACGTGCACTACGGTCAGTCCCAGCTCTTTGGCTCGTTTGGCCAACTGAAAATGAATCTGACGGGACTCTTCTCCGAGGTCGATCATTCCGGCGGTGACAAGTATCTTCCTGGCATAGGGAAGCTCTCCGAGCAGCTCCAGTGCTGCCGCAAAACCCATGGGATTACTGGTGCCACCATCATCTATTAAGTAAGCTCCTGTACGAAGCATACTGCCCAAAATAAAGGAGTCATTGGGGACGAAAGATTCTGCAGCTGATTGAATTTCAGCTGAGGTTAAACCAAGCTCCTGACTGACTAAAAAGGCGGCTTGCAAGTTTACGACATACTGCCGACCAATTAACTTAGTCTTCATTTTTTTCCCTTGCCAACTGATGACCAGATGTCCCAATCGATCAACTTTTACGTCGTCAAAGTTCAGCAAAGAGTTGGGACCGGAGTACATCTTAATTTGGGCATGACTTTTCTGAGTACCTACTTCACAGATCTCAACCGCTCCGTTGTCTGCACCATTACAGAAGACAACTCCATTTTCTGGTAGCGCAGCAATCAACTCTGACTCAGCCAGAATGCTGTTCTCTCGATTCCCAAATAAACTTAAGTGTTGTGGCGTAAAGCCGGTCTCTACTGCCATCTGGGGCTGAAACCAACCAGTCAGATACTCTATCTCACCTCTGATGTACGCTCCATACTCCAACAGCGCGATTTCCTGGTTGTCATAACCCGCCACAATACTCTGAGCCACAGAGAGCTTGGTATTAAACGATCGTGGCGTCACAAAAACAGAGTACTTCTGGGACAGAAAGTGGTGGAGTAAATGCTTGGTTGAGGTTTTGCCGTAACTGCCACCTACACCGATAATTTTCGGTTGTCCTTTATTGAGGAGCTGCTGAGCTTGGCGAAGGGTTTTGAGCGTGATGAGGGTCGAAATGAACACTGACGGAATAGAACCGATCACCACCGTCAAAGGTAAAAGTAGATAGGCGAGTCCCACTCCCACCAACCACCGTCCCAAATCCGGTGATAACGTTGCGGCAAATACTGACGCGTAGATGGTCGAGCTAATTTGAATGGTCAGCGCCAGTCCACTCAACGCCGCAACTGATAATACTCGAGCGGTCAACTTGGGTCGTTTTAGACCAGTCCGGGTAAAGTCACTGACTCGGGGCAGTATTCGACGTAGCTCATACTTGCCTTCATCTGAGTGGAGAAATGCCCATAACCGGTCGAGCCGATACTCTTTTTGCTGGAGGATGGCCAGCCAACGCGCCCATCGTACGGCGAGTAGTGGTGAGACCAAAAGACTCAGCAAAACAATAACTGGCATACTATGCGTAGTGCTCCACACTTGTTTGATCTAAGAAGCTTAACACTAGCTTTGCCGTTTGTTCGACGTGCGTAAACTGCGGTGAGTGACGGGCACCCTGGACAAAGTGTAGTTGACTATTGGCAATACCCGCGGAGAAGAGCTGCGCGTGAGACACCGGCGTTGCGGTATCGTCCTCGCCCCAAATAATACAAGTTGGAACAGTGATCCGTGGGAAGTCCGCCTTGATCTCGTCGGCCAACACGTTCTGCATCGTTTTGCGGAGAGTGGGCGAGGCTTGGAGATAGTCCTTCTCACGAGCCAGCTTATGCAGCACTACCCGTCCGATTTCTAAGGGGAAGAGCACCTTCCCTACTTGGGCAGCGGTCCCAAACACTTTTCGCTTGAGTCGTGCTTTGAAAGTAAACGGCCTGATCCCGGAGGGATCAATTAAAATCAGTCGGTCCACCTTTTCGGGAAAGATGCTGGTAAAACGAACCGCTAACTGGCCACCAAAGGAATGACCGACCAAGATAACTTTTGGGAGGCCGTCAACTTGCTGATGCACCCAGTTGACGAAGTCATTCAACTGCCAGACCTTGTCGAGCGCTGAAGAAAGACCAGGGATCGGCAAAAACTTGACCACCCAACCTTCCTTTTCTAAAAACTCGGTAAACGGCTGCCATTTGAGCTGATTTTGTTCGTCCATGGCCCAGCCATGCAAAATCACAATCGGGGAGCGCTGGAGACTTGAGGTGATTTTGACCATACCTCATCTTAGCAGACTTCTGCCTGCTTCACCCGAGAACTTCAGTGGAAACAGCTGAAACATACAGGAAGAGTTGCTTTACTACGATCTGCCAATTATAGTTCGAATGAATGAAAAACGTTACACTCTTGATCCTCTTCTTATTACTGGTATCGGCGGTGATTGTGGCGCGCGGGCGGAGTGTTCGGAACGCACAGATCGATCAATACGGAACGGAAAACGGAAGTGCATTAAATGTAGATAACACGACAGGTGCTTCAGACGCTGAATCAACACTACCTGTCCAGGAGGAAATCCCCATGAAAACACTGCAGGACTTTGAGCCCATTACCGCTAAGCAAGCCACGATCAAGACTTCAAAGGGTGACATCGTTGTTGAGCTTTATCCGGATAAAGTACCGTTGACCGTTACTAACTTCTTAACCTTGGCGAAGTCCGGTTTTTATGACGGGATCAAGTTCCATCGCATTATTGCCGACTTCATGGCCCAAGCTGGCGACCCGCTCACCAAAGACGACAGTCAAAAAGCGCTGTGGGGAACTGGTAATCCCGGCTACTCGATTGCCGACGAGTTTGATCCCTCGCTCAGACATGACAGTGAAGGAATCTTATCGATGGCCAACGCAGGACCGAATACAGGTGGCAGCCAGTTCTTCATTACTTATGAGGCAACTCCCTGGCTGGATGGTAAACATGCTGTTTTCGGCAAAGTGACTTCCGGTATGGATGTCCTTCGTAAGCTGGAGATCGGCGACGAGATCGTCACCATCACCTTTTAGCCATCCAGTCATGTAACAATAAGGTGTGACAAAAAAGTCCGTACGCGTCAGTCTGAGTGCAGTGGTGTTGGGAGTAGTTGTTTGGCTACTTATAGTCAGTCTCTTGACTGTTCGGTCTTTCAACCACCTTCAACAGCTCCAGTTTTCCCAGGCATACGAAGAAGCTACTATCGCTTCCTTTTTATTCTGGCCGGTAGATCAAACTCTGGCTCGGGTTAATGGTGACATCGCACTCTGGGGCAGCTCCCTTCGGTTGATGGTAACGAGCGGCGAGCTCGGTGCCGAACTCCAGCTTTACCTCCCCGAGGCAGTCAATGGTAACACTGTTGCGGAACAGAACGCGCAGCGGATAGCTGCTCTTCTACCCTCGTTTCAGACTCAACTCCGCGGATGGTTGCAAGCCTATCAACGCGCCGCGTTCTTTCCCCAACTTCTCAACACGAGGCTCCCCACTCAGGCACAGCAGTTGTTGCAACGACCGGACGACGTACTTCGACTTTCTCAGGAGGTCGTTGATACAGCGCTCTATCTGCTTCGAGGACAGCACCGGCTGATTGCGTTACTCCAGAACTCGGACGAGTTGCGAGCAACAGGTGGCTTCATGGGCTCGTACGCTTCTTTGCAGTTGACCAATGGTGTGGTCACTCAGCTTGAGGTCCAGGATATTTACGTTCCGGACGGACAGTTTACCGACTTTGTGCAGCCTCCTCCAGGAGTGGCAGAGTACTTGAGTGGGGGTAAAGGTTTCCGCCTGCCGGATGCCAACTGGAGTCCGGACTTTCCTGCCAGTGCCCAGGAAGTGATGAAGTTTTTTGCGTTAGGTAAAGAACAAAGCGTTGAAGGAGTGGTTGCCGTGAATGTTGAAGTCGTTGAAGAGCTACTCAAATTGACGGGACCGATCTACCTACCTGACTATAAACAGACAGTCACTGCTGAGAATCTCTCAACGCTGGCCAGAGCCGACCGCAATCAGTTCTTCCCCGGCTCGCAGCAAAAACGGCAGTTTCTGCAGTCTCTTTTTACTTTTTTGAAGCTCAGACTAGGTGATACGCTCCAGCAAAAGCCTCAGGAGTTCATTCGTTTGTTCTCTCAATTTGCTGAGCGCAAAGACATTCAAGCTTTTGCCCACGCAGAACAGCTGCAAACACTTTTTGGTGAGCTAGGCATGACTGGGCAACTCCGAACCTCTGGTAGTCAACGATACTTTTTTTCGGTCGAATCGAACGTGGGCATTAATAAGGCCAATCGTTTAGTCACCAGAACGGCCGAACTGCAGTTGGAGGCCACCCGCACCACTCTTACTTTGTCATTTCAAAACCAGAATCCGATCACTTCTTTAAAAGAGGAACGCGGTGACTATATTAACTACCAACGCATCTTGGTGCCCGCAGAGTATCAAGTTCAACAGCTGGTAGTCAGCAACCCTGCTACTCATCAACCTCAACAACTCACTGCCTGGGATGAACAATTGATTACGACTGTAGCTGGCGAACAGCTGAAACAAATTGGCTTCTTAGTGACTGTTCCCGCCAAGTCGACGGCGAATGTCCAGCTCATCCTCTCCCACCCGGACTTGCCGTTCGAGAAGGTGATGTTGCAAAAACAGTCAGGACTCCCTCCGACTCCCTACCATATCCAAACTCCTACTTCCGCCTTTGATGTCCTTCTTGAGCAAGATATCCTTCTAGATCTCAACTAAACAGCTCCTCGAGAGTTTGCTACAATTGTGCCACTCTTATGAATCAACAACTCCGTGAATCTGCTGATAGTTTGCTCTCAAAAGCAATTGAACTCTTGGCGGTCTCTCCTACTGCTGAACTTGAGAAAGAGATCCACGATACAGAACAGAAAACGTACGATCCTGACTTCTGGAGCTCCGCTGAAGCCAAAGGGACGATGCGGCATCTTTCAAGCCTGAAAACCTCGCTTGAGCAGATCCAAAACGTTCAAAAGCTGCAGAGTGACGTTCAGGCTTACTTGGAGCTTTACGGAGAAACTGAGACCGACGACTCCACCGGCAAGGAAATTCGTGCGCACGTCCGCGAGCTGGAAGCTGCACTCAAAACGCTCGAGCTCAGTCAGTTCTTAAACGGCAAGTACGATAGTCATGGTGCTATCTTGTCTATTCACTCCGGTCAGGGTGGAACTGAGGCCATGGACTGGGCAAGTATGCTTCAACGGATGTATGTTCGCTACTTTGAGCGGCAGAGCTGGAAGTACTCATTGATTGAGGAGTCTGCTGGTGAAGAGGCCGGCATTAAGTCGGCGGAGTACGAAGTCTCGGTTCCGTATGCCTACGGCTACTTAAAAGGTGAACGGGGCACGCATCGGCTGGTCCGGCAAAGCCCGTTCAATGCAGATAATCTCCGTCAGACGTCCTTCTCCCTGGTGGAGGTGCTGCCGCTGATCGAGGATGACGACACTGAGATCGAAGTAAAGGAAGAAGATCTAGATTGGCACTTCTCCCGAGCCGGTGGAGCCGGCGGTCAGAACGTCAACAAAGTCAACTCAGCGGTCGAGCTTACTCACTTGCCTACCGGCATCGTCGTCCGCTGCCGGGAAGAGCGCTCACAAGCACAAAACAAAGCCAGAGCCCTCTCGCTGCTTAAAGCAAAGTTAGCACTCCTAGAAGAAGAGAAACTGGAAACCGAAATGGCCAAAGTCAAAGGCCAGCACGTCAATGCCAGTTGGGGCAATCAAATCCGTAACTATGTGCTTCATCCCTATCACTTAGTCAAAGACACTCGAACCGAGGTAGAGACCAGTGATACGACTGCCGTCCTTGATGGTGATCTCGATGAGTTCATCCAGGCTGAGGTGAAGCTGCTGTAGATGTAGAGATAAGGTGAAGGAAGGAATCTTTTTTTGAAAGCGAAATAGTTCAGAGGGAGCACATTTTTTAGAACGCTGCGACGTGCAGAGCCTTAGATAGCTGCGCGGCAGGAGGAACAGTTCTGAAAAATATGCTCCCTCGGTTTTTCGGGTAGCACCTGAGAATGTGCTATTGTATGATCAATCACATGCAAGATTCGTTTCATGTTCATGAGATGACGTTTGATTCTAATGCTCCAGATCAGACTCCAGAGTCTGACAAAGTATCGTCTCTCTTTGCACCGCGCAACTCTCAGGAAGGAGAAAGTTCAATGAAAGCAAATAACAAGATGTTTATTGTTCTGTGTGTGCTGGTTCTATTAGGTGGCAGCGCTACCGGTGTCGGTCTTAGTAAGCTGCGAGCCAAAGAAACCAGCAACGCCGGTGAAAGCGGAGTTCCTCTTCAGCAAGTTGCGACCGGCGTTATTCACAACGGTGACGTCTTTGGCAACCCGGAAGAAAAGGACTTTAAAGACAGTGCTGAAGGCTATCTGGAAATTGGTGGCCTAGAAGGTGAAGGCTCTCACCATCTGCTTCGCGAAGGTGGTGCCAGTCAAACTGTTTATCTGACTTCTTCTTCTACCGATCTGGACAAGTTCCAGGGGATGCAGGTTAAAGTTTGGGGAGAAACATTCAAAGGACAAAAAGCTGGCTGGCTAATGGATGTCGGCCGCGTCAAAGTGATGGAGGTCAACGCCCAACCTCCCGCCGGAGCTCAAACCACCGGCACCAACTCTGAAGGTGGCGGCGAGTAATGATTATTTTTGAGAGTGTTACTAAGCAGTTCGGAGACAATCCGCCAGCTGTGGAAGACGTCAGCTTTTCCGTGGGTGACGGTGAGTTTCTCTTTTTAACTGGCCATTCCGGCTCGGGAAAAACAACCTTGTTGAAGCTCCTGACCAAAGAGTACACGCCCACCCGCGGTGAAATCGAGTTTGATGGTCAGCGCCTCAGTAAAATCAGGAATAGTAAAGTTCACCACCATCGCCGGAAGATCGGTGTCATTTATCAGGACTATCGCCTGTTACCGGAACTGAATGTTTGGGAAAATATTGCTCTGGCTCTGGAAATCATCGGCAAGCCTCAGCGCGAGATCGAAGAGCGCGTCACAGATTTACTCGATCTGGTCCAGCTCAGTGATAAAGCTTACTTCTTCCCAGCTGAACTTTCCGGAGGCGAGTCTCAGCGCGTCGGAATTGCTCGAGCTCTGGCTACTGCGCCGAATTTACTGCTCGCAGATGAACCGACCGGCAATCTCGACCCTGAGAACACCCTGATGATTGCGCGTCTGTTTGACAAGATTCATCAGCTCGGCACCACTGTCCTGTTTGCCACTCATGACTTGACCGTTCTGGAAACGCTTGGTCATCGCCGGTTGAAGCTGGAAAAAGGCAAGTTAGTTTCGGACACACCAGCCAAGAGTACTGCCCGCAAAGCTGTTAAAAAAGACGCTACCCCATCTGAAAAAACTGAACAAGTCGAGACAAAGCCGGAAGCTAAATCGGAAAAAACCGAAAAGTCCACTCCGAAGAAGGAAGCAGTCCAGGATGAACGTACCAGCAAAGACGAGCATAAGGAAAGTAAGTCGGAGAAGGCTGACAAGAATAAAAAGGCAGAAGAAAAAAACCCTCCTAAAAAAGGCCGTCGCTTCCCCAGCTTCCATTTTTCTCTCTTTAAAAGGAAAGAGAAGAAAGCTGAAGTAAAAGAAACAAAGGCCGAAGCGCCGAGCAAAGAAAAAACTGAACAAGTCAAAGACTCCGGGAAACCGACTTCTCCTGCAGTAGATATCAAGATTGAAGAGCTATGAAAAATGTTTCTGCCGCCCTGACTAATATTCGTCGTTCACCCTATCAGACGCTGGCGGTCATGCTGCTGGTTTCGATTACCTTTTTTGTCGGCTATGTCTTCTCGCTGTTCTTGTACAGCACTGAACAGATCCTACGCTACTTCGAGACCCGCCCTCAGATTACCGCTTTCTTTAATATTGACAGTGACCCGGTCGTCATTGAACAGCTGCAGCGAACGATGGAATCCAAGTCTTACGTAAGCAATGTAACGGTGATCAGTAAAGAGAGAGCTCTCGAGATTTACCAGGAAGATAATAAAAAAGATCCGCTGCTTTTGGAGCTGGTGACTGCAGACATCCTGCCGGCCAGTATAGAAGTCTCAGGCAAGGATGCCACTGATCTACCTAGAATCAAAGAAGATCTTGAAGGTGCCTCCGGGATCGATGAGGTCGTCTATCAACAGGACGTAATCGAGCAGCTCCAATCATGGACCAAGTCGATTCGTTACATCGGCATCGGCAGCGTAGTGGTGCTGGGCCTAACTTCTCTATTGCTGATTATCATCGTCACCGGACTGAAGGTGGTTAGTAAGCGCCGTACCATTCAAATTATGCGGATTATCGGCGCGTCCAGCTGGTATGTGAAAGCACCATTTATTTATGAAGGAATGATCTACGGTCTGTTTGGCTCGGCTATTGGCTGGGGAAGCATGTACTTAGGCTTGCTCTACGCAACGCCTTGGCTACAGAACTTCCTTGGTTCTGTTCCGTTGTTCCCTCTTCCCCTCCAATTTTATGCCATTCAGGCTGGCATTGGCACCTTGATTGGGTTATTGTTAGGTGCACTGGCAAGCTCCTTTGCAACATCGAGAATGATGCGGCATGCATAGGAGTGTAAAGTTTTGAGCGATCGTTGAATATGTTGAATCGATGGAGACGTCTAGCCACCTGGATCGTCTGCCTTTTGGGCATCGGCGTCTGGATTTTTTTGAACTCAGCCCGCTACCTCCCAGCACGGGCCGAAGAGTGTGGCTGTAATAATGACGATGGCAAAAAAGACGAGCAGATGTGCAACCAAGAAAAAATCTCTTGTCTGCAGTCCAAGATCTCCGAAAAACAGTCCCAGGCACAAACACTCTCAAATATTATTGGGGTTCTCAACAACCAGATCTCGGTCCAAGAGCTCCAGATCAGACAGACTCAACTGGAGATCGCCAAGTTGATCGACGAGGTCGAGAAACTGGGGAATCGCATCTCCGGGTTAAACACTTCACTGGACCGGATGTCTCTGGCCATGATCGAGCGCGTCAGCGAGAGCTATAAACGGCGGGATGCTGATCCATTTTTCGTTCTCCTCCGCTCTGACTCTCTGGAGCATTTTTTCTCGAAATATAAGTATCTCCAGTTGGCTCAGCAGCACACCACTGACGTCATGAAGCAGGCTGAAACTCAGAAACTGGACTACGACCAGCAGAAGGCGCTCAAAGAACAAAAACAACGCGAGATCGAACAAAAACGACAGCTCCTGCAGTCGCAGCAAAATCAGCTCACCCAGCAACGAGCAGACCAACAGGCGCTTCTTGAGCAGACTAAGAATGACGAAAAACGCTATCAAGAAGAGTTAGCCAGAACCTTAGCTGAGAGCGGGGCCATCCGCTCAATTGTGGCTGGTCGGGGTGAAGAAATTAAGATTGGTGAGGTCAAGGAAGGCGACAAGATTGCGACAGTCATCCTTGGCTCTTCACCGTGTTCAAACGGTACCCATCTTCACTTTGAGGTAGTCCATAACAGCGTCCACGAAAACCCCTCCAATTACCTCAAGTCTCTTTCCTTAGTCTGGAATAACTCGCCTGATGGACCCTTTGGTTTTAATGGCGACTGGAACTGGCCCCTTAATAATCCTGCCAAAATTAATCAGGGATTTGGCATGACCTGGTATGCCCGCGTCCGGCGAGCCTACGGTGGAGCACCTCACACCGGTATTGATATGATGAGTAAAGACGGTGATCTGACTGTCAAGGCTGTCAAAGACGGAACTCTGTATACAGGTGCTATCGGGTGTGGAGGTAAGAGTCTATACTACGTCAAAGTAGAACATAAGGATAGTGACCTGAGTACCTACTATCTCCATGTTAGAAGTTAAAACCATCGATATCTGGAAAACTTTTGTGATTGGTCTAGTTATTCTGGGTATCTTTCTTCGCGTCTATCGAGTAACCCACACCCAATTTTTCTACGGAGATCCGGCTCTGGATATGCTGGTGGCCGTCCATCTAGTTGAGGAAGAGTCTCCGCCTTTAGTCAAACCGTTTGCCGTGGGTGGACAGGGCATTCTTCCAAACTCTCCCCTCTACTTTCAGGTTTTAGCTACTACCTATCGAGTTGTCCGAAATTACCAGTACATTGTCTATTTGTTTAGCCTGACGGGTATCTTGTGTATCCCCTTAGCCTATTTGATCGGTAAGGAAGCCGAGGACAAGCGGTTGGGTTGCGTCTTAGCCGGTATGACTGCAGTATCTTTCCCGTTTATCTATATGTCTCGGCTAGTCTGGCAGCCAAACTTGATTCCTTTTATTACTTTCCTTTCGCTTTACTTCCTTATTAAAGCCAGAAAAACCTCATCGTTGCTTTTCCTGGCAGCAAGCTTTGCGGTAAGTGTCTTTGGCCTTTACCTTCATCACAACTTTGCCCCCTTTTTTATTGGGTTGAACCTGATGTATATCCTTCTCTTAGTCGACCACCTTCGACAGAAACACTATCGTAGCCTGCTTGTTCTAGTACTTTACGTTATCGCTCTAGTCGCTATCTGGAAGCAGCTGTATATTCCTCACAAAACTGAAGGTGTGCTGTCCATCTTTCAGCTCAACTTCTCCAACTTTCTTCGCTGGCCCGAAGTCATTCAGGTAATTCTCAGGCGGCGGTTTTTCTACCTCGCTATCTTCGAGTCGTACTTCCTTAATCTTGCCCTTCTCCTGTGTGCCCTGCTGGGACTTTGGAAGTATCTCCAGCGCTATAACTTCTTACAGAAAGACTCATTCTTTCCGAAAATGCTGCTAGTCCTTCTGCTGACAAGCATTCTGCCCGCCTTTTACTCCGGCAACCTCCGTTCACATTACCTGACCCCTTACTTTGTCCTGGCCACGCTGCTGATTGGCCTTTTTATCTACTACTGCTTTGCTCGTTTCCGAAAACTCTTTTGGTTCACCCTGATCTTGTACGCTCTGCTTAATATCCAGCCACTCTCTCAAATGAAGTACATCTTCACAGCTGACGCAGTTGATGAACTCGAGTATGAACAGCTGATCCATCAGGAGATAGTGGCCGATTACCGAAAGAGGACCCACCAACAACAGATTGTGCCTTCGAGATTTGCAGCCATGATTATTGACTCCAATAACTATGGCCGTCCCGAAGAACAGTTCGGAGAGTGTGTGGACTGCACTACCAGCTCACAGTACCTTCTCCTCGAGAAATCAACTGGTCGGCACTTTACCAAACTAACGCCGGATCCCATGGTCTACAACAATATCGTCTCCCTGAATACGAACCCGGAGTACTTCTATCTCGTTTGCCGCCTTGAAAAGATGGAGTTTAAACAAGACAAAAAGAAGCTCCTCACCCTGGCAGAGAAGTACTGTTTACCCCGGACTAATATCTTTAACAGCCAGACCAGCCATCTGGTCTCTCTGAGGCGGCAAGCTATTACAGGCCCTTCCAACTTCGGAAATGCGGTCCTCTTTGTTCTCCAACGGCAGCCGAGAGCTGCCCCCGCGGATGCGTCCCTATAACTGTTGACAAAGTGATAGTTTTGGTCTAAAATGCATCAAAAGTGATCAGGCACTCGTTTCGACGTCTATTCCTGACACAAGGGATACTATGAAAAAAATTGCTAAACTGACAGCTGCTCTGACCTTGTCAGCTGTTATCCTCAGTTCTTTCGCAACTGTAGTCTCTGCGACTACTGTTAGCCAAGAGCAGGAGCTTAACCAGACTGTTAAAGTCAACTGTACTGTCGGTTCATATGGTCAAAGCACTAACTGTACCGCCGAAGGTACTCAAACCGGCAAACAAAGCCAGACTGTGGAGATCGAAGGCGTGAAGTACTACATCCGCAAAGATGGTACTCGCGTCCGTGTTCACACTCCGGTGAACACTAGTCTTGAAGGTGTGACCTTAGCCGGAATCGTTGCAACTGCAGTTACTTCTGCTGGCATCGGTTACGTCGCTATCAAGAAACGCAAATAATTGTTAAGACAATATGAACCCCGCCGCAAGGCGGGGTTTTTGTTTTTCCTGAGATTTGTCACGGTTTTTGTAAGGACCGTTTGGTATCTTCCCAAACTGCGTGGGGGTGCCACTGGTGTGGAGCCTAGCTTACGAACCTTGGTTTGGGAGTTCGATCCTCCTCACCTCCACGGCAAAAGAATACTTGAAAATGAAGAAAGTTATGCCAAAATATACCTATCGTAAGCTAGGCTCTTAACCCCCACCACACCAGTGGTAAGCCAAGAAAATCACCTTTATAGGTGGTTTTTTTATGCTTTTTACTATGGCTCACATGCCGCTTTTCCCTGGAGAACATAGCCTATAACATTGACAAAATAGCCATATTTTGATATATTTAGAGCATGTTAAATCATCACAGTACATCTTTCAGTAAGGCCACTAAAAAACCCTTGGCCGTTTTGGCCATGGCGGCCTTTTTACTGATGGCGCTGGCTGTCTTTGGTGGTTTATTTTTAGGCTACCAGGCTATTCGTCTCAGTAACCTGCAGAGCTGTATGAATCTTGCCCAAAACCATTCCAGCACTACCGGGAAATCCGAACAAGGAGAGTGGGTCGTTGAGGAAGTCGGTTTAAATAAAACAATCTACCAGGAGTGTATCTCAAAGAAGCAGCTGTAATGTTTCCTTGCTGTGGCTAGCGAAATATCCCGGAAGTTCTGAGATATCTCGCTGGAAACAGTATGTTCCCCACTATTTTCTCATTGCGAGTAATCTAGTGGTTCATACCCTCTGCCAGCACCAAAGATGTTCTTGAATCGCCCTTGGGCGGTTTAGGGAAGTTCTTTAACAAATGGAAGAGATTTTGATAGAGAAACTACAGTTTGTCTGATCGGCAAGGTGTGCTGGAGTGTTTTGGGACCGTTCAACCCAATGCGCTTATTCGAGCATAGCTTGCCGGTCAGAAGTAGGCGTAAGCCGAA